>JAVHVL010000232.1:0-9926 GCA_032160565.1 Pseudonocardiales bacterium
GTGATCACGTGCAGCTGAGCCCGATACGCATGTCCCGATCACGTTACCTCCGCGTTCCCGTCGTAACCCGATCCACCTCATGGAGGTGCAAAATGCCTTTGCTGCGGTTCGAGCTTCAGAATGGCGCGGGCAGAACGATTGACCAGATCCGAGACGGCGGCCTGCTCCACGAGCTCATCCCCGTCATCAGCGATGAGCGGTTCGCCTGTTGGCGCTTTGTCGACCCGTACGGCGAGACCGTCTTCAACCACCTCCAGCTGCCGATCTTTCGCCGTGAGATCGACCTGTTGCGCCCGACCAACGGAACGCGGCAGGAGGCCAACCACATCCTGGATCTCGTCGACGACCTCGCCGCGGTCCGCGCGGGCGACATCCACCGCTACCTCAAGATCGTGGGGGACTAGCTGGACTGCACTGGAGCCGGCCACTGGGTACCCATGCTGAGCGCCCCATGCTGAGCGCGACGCGGCTCGCGGTCACCTGGCTGGCGATCCGGCGCACACCCGCTGCTGCGACGTGTGGTTCGGATGACGAGGCTTTTGTCCGTAGACGCTGCAGGGTGCTCGGCGTACGGTCCGCTCGACGCCCCGCCGAGACACCTCGGACAGCTCCTACGGCTCGGGGCTGCTTTGCAGATCGGGGCAATCCAATGCGCACCGGCGGCGAGGTGACCGCCCACGGGTCAGGTGGGAAGACCTTTGCCTGCCACTGCCCCGTCGACCCGGCCCGGGTCTGGGCGGCGTTGACGCAGCCCACCCAGACGGCGGCGTATCTCTACGGCCTCGCGCTTCACTCGACGTGGGTGCCGGAGGCCCCCATCGACGTCCGGCGCGAGAACCGCGCCCGCGCTGACCGGCCGCGTCCTCTGTTCTCGCCGCAACGAGCGGCTGTCGTACGTGCTGCATTCAGAGCCCGACGATCCGCCGGTGTACCTGACGTGGCTGGTCAGAACCAGCCCCGGCGGATGCACGATCCGGCTCCAGATCGACGAGATCGACTGCGCCGACGCCGTCGACGATGCTGAGGACACGTGGCTGCCCGTCCTCGCAGCTCTCCAGAACGTACTGGCACCGAGCTAGTCCGATCGCGCGGTGGCGTTTGCGATACGTCGGGAATCTTCGTAACGGGCAGAACAGCCCATATGCGGCATTCCGCCTTCCTGCTGGCTGGTACTGAAGTTGGGCACTGCCCTACACGACGTGACGGGCCTCACGAGGGATGGTTGACGCATGGAATACCGGGCTGTCGACGACCGCGATGCGCGCGAGCTCCGTGCCTTCGCTCGTCGGATCGAACGCTCAGCCCGGCGAGGAAGAAGTTCGTGATGACGGCACTCTTCGAAACCGACTCCGCCAGGTGCGCGGCGCTGTTCGTGTCGGTGCAGCAGCGAAGCGACCTGATCCGCGGCGACGCGGTCCGCGAGGCGATCAACCGGGCCATCATCGAATTCGGGGTGAACGGTTGCACCGAGCGGGTCGCCGAGGAGTTCGGCGACCATCCCGATACCGCGGTGGCGCGCATGCGTTTTGTGCGTGCCGTCATCGAGCAGACGTTCGCTCCCACACCGAGGTAAGCCCGCAAACGTCGCGAATGGCTGTACCCGAGATGCAGGTTGACGACCCCCGACGTCGACTTCTCCACGGTCATCGCGTCGAGGGCACCGGGGACCCCCCCACCCGGTGCCACGAGGGGAGGGGGCTCGCGCCCCCTCCCCTCGTCTCACGCACCGGCTGTCGTGCCGGCTCGACGGGTCGCGAAATCACGGCCCTGGAACCAACTCCCGGCAACCAACTCCCGGCAACCAACTCCCGGCAATCAACTCCCGGCAACCGAACCCCCTGCGACGGAACTTCCGGCTAACCGGGATGCGCGATCGACACCGAGGATCAACAGTGAAGGCATGACCGAGCGCTGCCTGATCGTGGACGACAGTCGGCGATTCATCGACGCCGCGCGCGGCCTGCTGGAGCGTCAAGGATTGCGGGTCGTCGGCACCGCCACGAACGGCAGCGACGCGGTGCGACTCCTTCAACAGCTACGACCCGACGTCACCCTGCTCGACATCGACCTCGGCTGCGAGAGTGGATTCGAGGTAGCCAGGCAACTGCACCGGCACGGCACCCCCGCACCGGTCATCCTGATATCGACGCATTCCGAGGAGGACTATCGCGACCTGATCGCGGTCAGCCCCGTACTCGGCTTCGTGTCGAAGGCCGATCTGTCGGCCGTGGCGATCCGTGACCTGCTGCGGGAGGGCTGAGCGACAGCGGGGTCAGCGGGCGTCGAGGAATGTGACCACCGCGAGCACCCGGCGGTGGTCGTCGTCCGTCTCGGCCAGGCTCAGCTTGGTCAGGATGCTGTGCACGTGCTTCTCGACCGTGCCCTCGCTGACCCACAGCCGGCGGGCGATGCCGGCGTTGGACCGGCCTTCGGCCATCAGCGCGAGCACCTCGCGCTCGCGCGCGCTCAGGACCGCGAGCGGATCGTTGCGCCGCCGCGCCGAGACCAGCTCCTGCACCAGAGCGGGGTCGACGATCGAGCCGCCCTTGGCGATGCGTTCGAGGGTGTCGACAATCTCGGCCGGGTCCGTGACCCGGCTCTTGAGCAGGTAGCCGATCTTGCGCCCGCCCGCGAGCAACTCCATCGCATGCTCGACGTCGGCGTGCGCGGACAGCACCAGGATGCCGACATCGGGGAACTCCTCGCGGATCACCCGCGCGGCCTGCAGCCCCTCGGTCGTGTAGTCCGGCGGCATCCGGATGTCGACGATCACCAGATCGGGCGGCGCGCCCCGTACCAGCGACAAGAGCTCGCCGGCGTCGCCTGCCTGCCCCGCGACGTCGAAACCGGCTCCCAGGAGAAGGCTGGCCATGCCCTCGCGAAGCAGGACGTCATCCTCGGCAAGAAGGACGCGCAACCCGCTCATGGCCGCTCGCTCAGCTGTCTCGCGTGGGCGGGTCCGGGCAGGACTGGTCGAGCTCTCGCTCGTCGCAGCCCGCGGTCATACCCAGAATTTATCCCTAGGCAGTCGCTGCGGCGAGCGCGCTGTTCTCACCGCGGCGCGGGCAGCCCGGGCAACGAAGGTAGTCGCGGGTGGATTCCTGGGCTAATTTCGGTCCGTGAGCGCACCGGCGCTCGAGCGCGCAGTGGACGGGGGCGGCCCGGCCGGCAAACGGCGGAGCGGCCATGTCACGGCGAGCACCTGCCGGTCCGTGGCCGGGCAACCCGCTTCGCTCAGCCGGGGACGGCCGTGACCGGTACGCGACCCTCGCCAGCCGCCTTCGCCGGTGCCTGGCGCACGCTGACGCGGTGGGCCGACGCCGAGCGCGGCGACGGCGCCCCGGCCGCGCGGGGCCGTCGGTGGGTCAAAGCCACCATCGCGAGCATCGTGCTCGTCGCCGCCATCAACCTCGCCGTCGACGTGCTCGACAACCACGCACCGGTGCACGCGCTGGGCGTGCTCTACCTGCTGGCCGTCGTCCCGGTCGCGGTGCTGTGGGGCATGGTGTTCGCGACGCTGGTCAGCTTGGTCAGCGTGCTGTCGTTCAGCTACCTGTTCGTCCCGCCGCGCCGGCACTTCGACATCACCCAGTCGGGCAACTGGTACGCGCTGCTCGTCTTCGTCGTCACCGCGATCGTGGTGAGCGAGCTGGCGGCGCGCTCGCAACGAGCCGCGCGGGCGTCGGCGCGGCTGGCCGAGGAGCAGGGTGCGCTGCGGCGCGTCGCGACGCTCGTGGCCCGGGAGACGTCCAGGGAGGAGCTCGACGCGCTGATCTCCGCGGAGGTCGGGCAGCTGCTGTCCGCCGACCTGGCCGTGATGCGCCACTACGAGGACGGCGGCGGCATCCGCGTCATGGGGCAATGGGCGAGGTTCGCCCGCCTGATGGCGCCCGGCTGCCCGGCGGCGGTGGAGCGGGTGACCGAGCTGATCGCGCACAGCGGAACGCCGGCACGGGTCGAGAGCGAGGCGCTCGGCGCACGCGCGGGTGACGGCGCGCCGTGCTCGGCGGTGGGCGCCCCGATCATCGTGGAGGGGCAGCTCTGGGGCGCGATGATCGTCGCCTCCGGCGCGCACGCGCTGCCGCCCAACACGAGCGCGCGACTCGACGACTTCACCGCGCTGGTCGCCATCGCCATCGCCAATGCGAAGAACCGCGCCGACCTGGCCGCATCGCGAGAACGGGTCGTCGTCGCGGCGGATGAGACGCGGCGGCGTATCGAGCGCGACCTGCACGACGGCGCGCAGCAGCAGCTCGTGGCGCTGGCCATCGACCTGCAGGCGACCCAGGAGAGCCTGCCGAGCGAGCTTCCGGAGCTGCGGGCCGATCTCTCACGAGTCAGCGAGGGGCTGGTGAGCACGCTCGATGAACTGCGCGAGATCGCCCGCGGCATCCATCCGGCGATCCTCGTCCAGGGCGGTCTTCCGCCGGCGCTCAAGACACTCGCGCGCCGCTGCCCGGTACCGGTGGACCTCGAACTGGCGCTGGACCTGGAGTCGCGGCCCGCGGAACCGATCGAGGTGGCGACGTACTACGTCGTCGCGGAGGCGCTGACGAATGCCGCCAAGCACGCCAATGCCTCGCGGGTCCGAGTCACCTGCGACGCCCGCGACGGGGTGCTACGGGTCCGCGTCCAGGACGACGGCAGCGGCGGGGCCAGCCCGGCGCGCGGCTCCGGGCTGGTCGGCATCATCGACCGGGTCGAGGCGCTCGGCGGCACGTTGCTGCTGCGCAGCCCACCCGGAGCCGGGACCTCGGTGGAGCTCGCCCTTCCGATCGCCACCCGCGCCTGAGTTTGCAGGAGCCAGCCATGCCGTCCACCTGCCAAGCCTGCGGTCACCGGATAGTCGGCGAACCGACGCCGTCGATGACCGGACGTCCGCTGTGTGTGGGATGCGCGGAGCGACTTGACGCCGCCACCGTGGCGTTGATGGCACTCAGCGGGCTCGCGGGCATCGGCGCGACGGCCACGTGGCTGCACCGTATGCGGCGGGCGTCGCGGAAGTCCGCAGGGGCGTAACGCGTTCGGACTCCGCGTCGCTGATCGAGATCAGAATCGTCGAATTTCAATGGAAGTGCGCCGGGCTGAACGCAGCGGGGCTGAGCGCGACCGTCGCCGTCTCGTCGGTGACCCTGGGCGGGATGGTCAAGCATCTGGCCTACGTCGAAGACCTGTGGTGCTCCAGGTCGCTGCACGGGCGAGGCGCGGAGCCCCCGTGGGACACGGTGGACTGGAAAGCCGACCCCGACAGTACGCGCGGCACAACGGCCATGCCGATCTCATCCGGGAGTCGTTGGACGGGCTCACCGGCGAGTAGCCCCGCCAGCGCTCCGACCGTCCCGGGCAGTGTGCGCAATTACCATGGCCGGATGACCGGAGCGTTCCCCTCTAATGCGGCGCGCTCGTCGCCCGGCAGCTGGTTGCACACCTGGCTGGAGAAGCAGAAACGGCATCCGGACACCTTCGACTGCGGCGTGCGGGTCCGAGACGACTCGGTGAACGGAGAGACCGCCCGCTGGCGATACCGAACCAGTGCGGTGGACCAACTCGTATCGGACGGAATCGTCACGCTTCACCACGGCACCAAGATCACCCTGCGACTGCGGATCGACGACGATCCCTTCTGGCACGGGGAAGGCTCTCGGCCGCGACACGGTCATGCGGTCCTGGCGGCGGTGGACGCGGAATCCGGTGCCCGGCTCCTGGTGAGCGTCCCGCCCGCGGAGCTGGCCCGATTCGGCGTGGACCTGCTCTAGTCCCTGAAGCTGTTGTGCCCATGCGACGCGGCGCGCCGCCGGCTGTGCGCTACGGATGGGCTGGCGTTCGGCCGCGGATCCATCACGCCGCTTGCCCGGTGGCCGTCAGCCGGTCGATCTCGGCGGGTGTCAGCGTCAGCGTTGCGGCAGGCAGGATCTGCTCGAGCTGCTCGGTGGTACGCGCGCTCGCGATCGGGGCGACGACCCGCGGACGAGCGCGCAGCCAGGCGAGCGCGACGGCGGCCACCGTGGTGTCGCGGGCCGCGGCGATCTCGTCAAGTGCCGCGAGCACCGCCGCGCCACCCTGGTCGAGATACGCGCGCGCACCCTCGGCGCGCTGCGACTCGACGCCCTCGCTGCCCGGCCGGTACTTGCCGGTCAAGAAGCCCCTCGCCAGCGCGTAGTAGGGCAGTACGGCCAGGTCCCAGGCGTCGGCGACGGGCAGCAGCGTGCGCTCGAAGTCCCGCTCGACGAGGTTGTAGTGCGGCTGCAGGACGGTGAACTCGACGAGCCCATGTTCGCGCTGGAACTCCAGGGCTGCGGCGAGCCGCGCCGGGGTGTAGTTGGAGGCGCCGAGGTGGCGCACCGTGCCCGCTCGAACGAGCGCGTCGAAGGCGCTCAGCGATTCCTCCAGCGGCGTCGCCTCGTCGTCGAAGTGCGCGTAGTAGAGGTCGATGTGGTCGGTCTGCAGGCGCTCGAGGGAGGCATGCGCCTCGCGCTTGATCGTCTCCGCGCGCAGGTTGCGGACCGCTCCGCGACCGCCGCCGACCTTCGTGGCCACGACGGTGCGGTCGCGGTTGCCCCGGTCGGCCAGCCATCGCCCGATGATCGTTTCGGACTGACCGTGCTCAACCAGGTACGAGTTCGCGGTATCGATGAAATTGCCGCCCGCCGCGGTGTAGGCGTCGAGGATGGCGCGCGACTGCGGCTCGTCGGCGGTCCAGCCGAACACGTTGCCGCCGAAGCAGATGGGAAAGACGTCGAGGTCGGTGCGTCCGAGAGAAGCCATGTCAGCCGACGCTAGCCGTCGCCGGCCGCCATCGCGTCCCGGCTGACGGGCGTCCGGGGTTGCAGGTAGCCGGAGGGACGAACGTGATGAGCTAACGGGACGGTGCGGTGGGCGTGCCCCTCAGCAGGAAGGTGAGCCCTTCGGCTGCCGTGGGATGGGCGTAGATCGCCTTTCGCAGTGCGGTGTACGGGATGCCGCCGATCATCGCGGTCTGGACGGCGGCCATCAGTTCGCTGGCCTCAGCGCCGAACACGGTGAATCCGAGAATCTCATCGCTGTCCGCGGCGATCAGCATCTTCATGAACCCGCGCGGCTCGGACAGCGTCCTGGTCCGCAGCACCGCAGCCATCGGCTGGGTGAGCAAGCGGTATCCGATGCCGCGGCGCCTCGCCTCGGACTCGTTGTAGCCGACGCGCGCGAGCTCGGGATCGGTGAACATGCAGTACGGCACGAGGCGGTCCGCGGTCGTGCTGCTGCCTCCGGTCAGGTTGTCGTGCACCACCCGGAAGTCGTCGAAGGCAACGTGGGTGAACTGCGGGCTGCCCGCACACTCGCCCATCGCCCACACGTCGGCCGCAGTGGTGGCGAGGCGCTCGTCGACCACGATGTAACCCGTCGCGGTGAGGTTCACCCCTGCCCGCTCCAGCCCGATGCCGCTGGTGTTCGGCGTGCGGCCGACGCCGACGAGCAGGTCCGTCCCCTCGACGGCGGCTTCGCCGTCCGGCCCCTCCGTGACGAGGTGCACGTCGCTGCCGGACTGTCCTTCGACGCTGCGGACCTGCGTCTGGAGGTGAACGGTGATCCCCTCGTCGCGGAGGAGTTCGAGCAGCGCCTCCCCGACGTCCGCGTCTTCCCGGCCGGCCAGCTGCGGCCCCTCCTCGATGATGGTGACCTGCGCTCCGAAACGGCGGATGGCCTGCGCGAACTCCAGCCCGACGTAGCCGCCGCCCATGATGATCAGGTGCTCCGGCAGGCGGTCGAGGTCCAGCAGCTCGACATGGGTCATCGGCCGAGCGGCAACCAGCCCAGGCACGTCGGGCACGGTCGCGTGCGTGCCCAAGTTCAGGAACACCCGGTCGCCACTGATTCTGCGCGTACCGCCGTCAGCCAGTCGGACCTCGACCGTTCGTGCACCGACGAAGCGCGCCGCACCCATGATCAGTTCCGCGCCGCTGGCCCGGTATCGGTCGAGGTGAAGCTGGCGGAGGCTGTCGACCATCGCCCGCTTCCTGGCCTGCACGCCTGCCATGCTGGTGACAGCCGACTCCAGCTCGACCCCGAATTCGGCCGCACGCATCGTGAAGGATCGGACCTTGGCCGAGTGAACGATGTTCTTGCTCGGCAGGCAGGCGATGTTCGGGCATGACCCGCCGATCAACTTCCGCTCGATCACAGCCGTGCGATGACCCGCGCTTGCCATCGTCCAGCCGAGGTACTTGCCTGCCTCGCCGCTGCCGATTATGAGGATGTCGTAGTTCTCGGTACCGGACATCTGCTCGGCTCCTGCCTCGCTCATCTCGTCTTCTCCTGCCCTTCGGCCCCGTCGATATCGACCTTGTGCGGCTCCGCCGGGGACAGCGTCAGCTCGGCGCCGGAGCTTCGCGGACTCGACTCCGAGCGGGTCGCCTCGGAAAGCTGCGCCCGGGTGAGGTTCAGCGGGTGGTGACACGCCACCTGGTGCCCGTTCGCGAACTCGGCCAGCGGCGGCTCGACCTCGGTGCACAGGTCCGTCGACCACGGACACCGCGTGTGGAAACGGCAACCCGGCGGCGGGTTCGTCGCGCTCGGCAACTCGCCGACGAGCCGCCGCCTGTCGCGCCTGCGGTCCGGGTCCGGTATCGGGATCGCGTCGAGCAGGCTCGCCGTGTACGGGTGCATCGGCCTCGAGTACAGCTCGTCCGACGGCGACAGCTCCACGATCTTGCCGAGGTACATGACCGCGATCCGGTCCGATACGTGGCGCACGACGCTGAGGTCGTGGGCGACGAACACATACGAAAGCGCGAGCTCGTCCTGCAGATCATCGAGCAGGTTCACGATCTGCGCCTGGATGGAGACGTCGAGCGCCGACACCGGCTCGTCCAGGATGACCAGTTTCGGGTCGGCGGCCAGCGCACGGGCGATCCCGATGCGTTGCCGCTGCCCGCCGGAGAACTCGTGCGGATAGCGCTGCGCGTGGTCCGGGTCGAGGCCGACCCGCGCCAACAGCTCCTCGACCTCCCGCCGCGCCGTCACCCCGTTCGAGGTGCCACGCAGCCGGATGCCGGCCCCGACGATCTGGCTGATCCGCTTGCGCGGATTGAGTGAGGCCTGCGGGTCCTGGAAGACCATCTGGACGTACCTGCGGAAGCTGCGGAGCCCCTTGTTGCCCTTGGCGATCAGATCCTCGCCGCGGAACCGGATCGTCCCCCCGGTGGGCTCGGTCAAGCGCACCAGGGTGCGGGCCAGCGTCGTCTTGCCGCAGCCCGACTCGCCGACAAGGCCGAGCGTCTCGCCTTCAGCCAGGGTCAGTGTGACGTCGTCGACGGCGTGGACGTGCCCGACCACGGCTCCCCACGTGCCGGACCGCACCGGGAACATCACGCTGAGGTGGTCGACCTCCAACAACGCGGCGTCCGCCTCGGTGCGGTCCGGTGACTTCATGACATCGGTCATGACGGATCCCCCTTAACCGGTACGGGCAAACCGATGGCGCCGTCGACGATCCGCAGCCGGCGCTTGTCCTCCAGCGACAGGTGGCAGCGGTCGCGGTGCGCCGAATCCGGCTCCGGAGCACGCAGCTCCGGCTCGCGATCGCAGTCGGCGAATCGGTGCGGGCACCTCATCTTGAAATGACATCCGGTCGGGGGGCGCAGCAGCGACGGCGGCGATCCGTCGATCGTCGGCAACCGGTCGGGGCGGACCTTGTCGATCCGTGGGACGGAGCCGAGCAGCCCCCACGTGTACGGGTGCAGGGGATCCTTGAAGATCTCGTGAACCTCGCACTCCTCGACCACCCGGCCGGCGTACATGACGACGACGCGCGATGCCACCTCGGCAACCACACCGAGGTCGTGGGTGATGAGCAGGACCGCGACGCCGGTCTCCCGCCGGAGATCCTCGATCTCGGCGAGGATCTGCGACTGGATCGTGACGTCGAGCGCGGTCGTCGGTTCGTCGGC
>JAVHVL010000505.1:0-2721 GCA_032160565.1 Pseudonocardiales bacterium
GTCGGGCCCAGGCCGCCCGAGGTGAGGATCAGGTCGACTCCGGTGCCGGCCAGGAACTGCAGCGAGGCGCGCAGGTCGTCGGGGCGGTCGCCCACCACGATCACCTGCGCCACGTCGACGCCGATCACGCGCAGCTGCTCGGCCAGCCACGGGCCGTTGCGGTCAGCCACCCGCCCGGTGAGCACCTCGGTCCCGGTGACGACGATGCCCGCGCGAGTGCCCATCCTCCGCATCCTAGGCAGCCCCGATCGCGGGCATTGGGGGGCCTCCGGCCGCATGTTCGCCGGCCTCCGGCCGCGTGTTCGCCGTCGGCGGAGGGCGGGGAACATCTGCGTCACCGGGTTAGTTGAGCCTCTGTGACTCAAGAAAGAGGATCCGTAATGACGGAACCATTGCTGCCACCCATCAACCTGCCCATGCTCTCCCTGCCCGACACCGTCGTCCTTCCCGGGATGGTCGTCCCGGTCGAGCTGGATGACGCGGCGCGTGCCGTGATCGATGCGGCCCGCGCCGGCTCCGAAGGCCAGCTACTGATCGCGCCACGTCTTTCCGACCGCTACCCGGTCTACGGCGCGATCGCCGACATCGACCAGGTCGGGCGGCTGCCCGGTGGTGAGCCCGTCGCCGTGCTGCGGGCCAGCGCCCGCGCCAAGATCGGCTCGGGCGTCAGCGGCCCCGGCGCCGCGCTCTGGGTCGAGGCGGCCCCCGTGGACGAGCCTGGCCCTACCGCGGAGACCCGCGAGCTGGCCGCCGAGTACAAGCGGCTCGTCATCGCCGTGCTGCAGCGCCGCAACGCGTGGCAGGTGATCGACTCCGTGCAGCGGGTGACCGACCCGTCGGAGCTCGCCGACCTGGCCGGCTACGCCTCGTACCTGTCCGTCGAGCAGAAGCGCGAGCTCCTCGAGACCCCCGAGGTGGAGCAGCGGCTGCACCTGGTGACGGAGTGGGCTCGCGAGCACCTGGCCGAGCTCGAGGTGACGGAGAAGATCCGCGACGACGTGCGCGAGGGGATGGACAAGAGCCAGCGGGAGTTCCTGCTGCGCCAGCAGCTCGCCGCCATCCGCAAGGAGCTCGGCGAGGACGAGCCCGACGGCGCCGACGACTACCGTGCCCGCGTGACGGAGGCCGAGCTGCCCGACAAGGTGCGCGAGGCCGCGCTGCGCGAGGTGGGCAAGCTGGAGCGCGCCAGCGACCAGAGCCCCGAGGCGGGCTGGATCCGCACCTGGCTGGACACCGTGCTCGAGCTGCCCTGGAGCGAGCGGACCGTCGACCGCACCGACATCACTGCCGCCCGTGGCGTTCTGGATGCCGACCACCACGGCCTGGACGACGTCAAGGACCGCATCGTCGAGTACCTCGCCGTGCGTTCCCGCCGCGCCGAGCGCGGGCTGCAGGTCGTCGGCGGGCGTGGCTCCGGCGCCGTCCTGGCGCTGGTCGGGCCGCCCGGCGTCGGCAAGACGTCGCTGGGGGAGTCCGTGGCCCGCTCGTTGGGGCGGAAGTTCGTCCGCGTCGCGCTCGGCGGCGTGCGTGACGAGGCGGAGATCCGCGGGCACCGGCGCACCTACGTGGGCGCGCTGCCCGGCCGCATCGTCCGCGCCATCACCGAGGCCGGCTCAATGAACCCCGTCGTGCTGCTGGACGAGATCGACAAGGTCGGCTCGGACTACCGCGGCGACCCGGCCGCGGCCCTGCTCGAGGTGCTCGACCCGGCGCAGAACCACACGTTCCGCGACCACTACCTCGAGGTCGAGCTCGACCTGTCCGACGTGCTGTTCCTCGCGACGGCGAACGTTGCCGACACGATCCCCGCGGCGCTGCTGGACCGCATGGAGCTGATCACCCTCGACGGCTACACCGAGGACGACAAGGTCGCGATCGCCCGGCAGCACCTGCTGCCCCGGCAGCTGTCGCGAGCTGCGCTGTCCGAGGACGAGGTGCGTGTCAGCGACGAGGCGCTGCGGCGGATCGCCGCCGAGTACACCCACGAGGCGGGGGTGCGGCAGCTGGAGCGCGCGCTCACCCGGGTGCTGCGCAAGGTGGCGACGAAGCTGGGCACCGGCTCCGAGCCGGTCAACGTCGACGAGGCCAACCTGCGTGACTTCCTCGGCCGGCCGCGGTTCACCCCGGAGTCGGCGGAGCGCACGGCCGTCCCCGGGGTGGCCACTGGCCTCGCGGTGACGGGCGCCGGCGGCGACGTGCTCTTCATCGAGGCCAGCGCCATGGACGGCACGGCCGGACTGACCCTGACCGGCCAGCTCGGCGACGTGATGAAGGAGTCCGCGCAGATCGCACTGTCCTACCTGCGATCGCACGGGGCGGCGCACAGCATCGACCCGGCGGCGCTCAACCGGGCGGTCCACCTGCACGTGCCGGCCGGTGCGGTGCCGAAGGACGGCCCGTCGGCAGGCGTCACGATGGTGACGGCGCTGGCGTCGCTGGCCTCGGGGCGGCCGGTGCGCGCGGATGTCGGCATGACCGGTGAGGTGACCCTGAACGGGCGGGTGCTGCCGATCGGTGGTGTCAAGCAGAAGCTGCTGGCGGCACAGCGCGCCGGGCTGAAGACGGTGTTCGTGCCGCTGCGCAACGAGCCGGACCTCGACGACGTGCCGGCAGAGGTGCTCGCCGAGCTGGACGTGCGGCCGGTGGGGGACGTGGCCGAGATCCTGGCCTACGCCCTCGACTCGGCGGCCGACCACCAGGCAGAGGCCTCAGCGGCCTGAG
>JAVHVL010000275.1:0-8376 GCA_032160565.1 Pseudonocardiales bacterium
CGATCAGTCTGGCCATCCGCTCGTCGTCCATGCGGTCGTCGAGCATCGGGGTGTGGATGTATCCGGGACACACGACGTTGGCCCGAATACCCTGACCCGAGTAGGCGCGGGCGGCGCTTCGGTGCAGCCCGATCAGCGCGTGCTTTGCGGTCGTGTACGTGGGGACGGCCGCGTGCCCGCGCAGGCCGAGCACGCTGCCGATGCTCGTGATCGAACCTGTGGTGCCCGACGCGAGCATGCTGCGCAGCTCAGCGCGAAGGCAGAGGAACACGCCGTCGAGATCGACGGCAAGGACGCGCCGCCAGTAGGCGAAGTCGCACTCGGCGATGGGGCCGCCGTTGTCGGCTATCGCCGCCGAGTTGACCGCCGCGGTGAGGACGCCCGGCATCGCGGCGACAACGTCCATCATGTGCTGGACGGACGCCTCGTCGCTCACGTCCACCGCGATCGCCAGCGCGTCCGGTCCGCACTCGCCGGTTACGGATGCCGCTGAGTCGAGGTCGAGGTCGCAGACAGCCACCGCGAAGCCGTCGGCCGCGAGCCGACGCGCACATGCGGCACCGATGCCCGATCCACCGCCCGTCACGAGGGCGATCGGACGTGAGGCCTCGGTCAGCTCGATCTCGTCAGCGTAATGGCGCGTTCGGGGCACGCCGCGACAGCCTGCTCGGCGTCGCCGAGTTGTTCGTCCTCGATGGCCATCGAGGTGCCGCGCAGGGTGACGAAACCTTCGTCGTCGTCACTGAGCAGGTTGGGCACGGTCGAGTAGCAGCGCCCGTGCCCGGTGCACTTGGTTTCGTCGACGAACAGTTCCGAACCCATCAGATCTCCCAACGAAGCGGCAGCTTGTTGATGGACAGCTGCGCGCCGCGTTCGTACAACTGCTCCTCCGTCGCGATCTCGTAGTCCGGAATGCGCTCGTGCCACTCGGTCAGTGCGATGACCAGCTCGTGCCGTGCGAGGTGCATGCCGAGGCAACGATGCGGCCCGGCGCCGAACGCCAGGTGGTGATTGATGTGCTCGCGCGCAACGTCGAACGAGCGTGGATCGTCGAACTTCTTGGGGTCGTGGTTGGCGCTGGCCAGCCCGACCCACAGGATGTCGCCCTGCTTCATCGGCAGCCCGTGGAAGTCGATGTCCTCCTTGACGAGGCGGCCTTCTTGAAACACCAGTGGGTAGAGCCTGATGAACTCCTCGACTGCCCTCGGCCATTGGCTCGGGTCGGCCGTCAGCTTGTGGCGTAGCTCCGCGTCGCGTGACAGGTGATGAAAGATGTAGCCGAGCGCGCTGCGCGTGGTGTCCAGACCCGCTGTCAGCACCGTCAGGCAGATAGTGATGATGTCCTCGCGCGAGATCGGTGTCCCGTCCAGATCGGACACCAGCATGCGCGAGATGAAGTCCGTCTCGGTGTCGCGCGGCGCCCGCTCACGGTCGTCGATCGCGCGGTCGAAGTAGCCGCGGATCCACTCGACCGCGCGCGCCGCTTCTTCCGGCTCTTGCCCGGCAAAGCCTCTGAAGATCTTCTCGACCCAGTACAGGAACTCCTCGCCGTCGGTGAGCGGCAGGTCGAGCGTCGCCAGGAACATGTCGGTCGGAAAGCGGATCGCGAAGTCGGCGACGAGATCGCAGCCGCCCTTCGGCACCAGCTCCTCGATCAGCTCGACGCACCGGCTCAGCACCTGCGGTTCGAGACGTCGCACCGCGGCCGGTGAGAACCAGCGATTGAGCACCTTGCGCATCGTGGTGTGCTCGGGCGGGTTGAGGAAATTGGGCAGCAGATCGAGGGTGTGCTTGGGGGCCAGCGCGCTCAGCACCTCGTTGCCGAAGACGTCGGGCATCTGCAGCGCCTCGACGACGTGGTCGTATTCGGTGATCATCCAGAAGGGCCGCCGCGTCGAGTCGTTCCACAGCAGCGGACCCGCTTCGCGGTCGGCGTTGAGCAGCTCGTACGTCTCGAAGATCGGTCGCTCGATGCGGTAGTCGGTGTGGCTGACCGGGCACCCGCTCGACTTCATCGCGTCGGTCATCAGGTCCTCCGGCCGCCTTCGAAGATGCCGCCGCCGGCGGCGTTCGCGCCGGTCGAGAACGGCGACTCGGCACCGATCGAGGTGTAGCCGCCGTCGACGACGAGCGTGTGCCCGGTGATGAACACCGCGTCGTCACTAGCGAGGTAGCTGACGGCTGCGGCGAGATCGGACGGCAGTCCAGGGCGCCGGTTGACGGCACCGGCGGTGAGTGCCTCGGTGACCTTGTCGATCGCATCCGCGTCGCCGACGACGAGGTCGGCGGTCATCGCCGACACGATCGCGCCGGGCATCACCGCGTTGACGCGGATGTTGTGCGGCCGCAGTTCGGCGGCGACCGATCGCATCAGCCCTTGGATGCCGGCTTTCGCGGCGCTGTAGGCGTGGTTCCCGACGCCGCCTGTTACCGCCGCCGGGCTCGTCGTGGCGATGATGACGCCGGACTCTTGGGGCAGCATGACGCGGGCGGCGTGCTTCATGCACAGGAAGACCCCGCGAAGATCGATGGCCAGCGTCGCGTCGATGCTTGCCATGTCTGCCGTGTGGATCGGTCCGTATGCGCCGAACACACCTGCGTTGGCGAACATGACGTCCAGCCGGCCGAACTCGGTCACGGCCAGGTCGACGGCGGCGGCGACGTCGTCCTCGCTCGAGACGTCGGTGCGGATCGCGCGGGCCGAGTCGCCGATCTCCTTGGCGACGAGCTCGGCGACGTCGCCCTGGATGTCAGCAACGACGACGCTCGCACCCTCGGCCGCCAGCCGGCGCGCTGTCTCTGCGCCGATCCCGCTGGCGCCGCCGGTGATGACGGCAACCTTGCCTTGGTGGCGTTGCTCGCTCATGGTCACGTCCTCAGAACACGTCTGCCGGAGCGGGCGACGTACCCGGCCATCTGACGGTGTCGACCCCGGTGAGGGATTCGGGCATCTGCTCGAACGGCACTGCGTACGCGAACTTGAGCGTGCGGTTGGCGAAGCGCCACGCGCCGTCCTCGCCTCGTTCGTACTCGTCGTAGTAGCGGATGAAGGTGTGCACCGTTGTGTCCTGGATGTCGAGCTCGGCGTGTGACAGGACCAGACCGGTGGCGTGGTCGGCGTCGGTGAACGAGATCGAGTGGGCCTCCGGAATGTGGATGGTCCGGCCGTAGTCGGCGCGGATCGTCCGGAGCAGGTCGACGACCTCCTGGCGCCCGACGGTCTCACCCATCGTCGCCTTCTCGGTGTACATCTCGACGAGGCGGGCGTAGTCGCCGTCGTCGATGGCGACGCAGTAGCGGACGCCGAGGTCCTGGATCGCGAGGCGATCCTCGAGCTGTCGAACGCGCTCGATGAGCTCGCCAAGAGTGTCGCCGGAAGTCATGACGGCTCCTTCGGTACGGGTAGGCAGCAACCAGTGCGTACCTAGCCTAATACTGATGATGATTAGAAGGAATGGGCCACCGAAGAAATCTCAGCCGAGCAGCCGATCCCACGTGATCGTCTGGTCCAGAACCTCGGGAAACTTCTTCTCCGCATACCTCGTGTACGCCTCGATGTGCTCGCGCATGCGGTCGGCCGAGGCCACCGCGTCGCGCTTGGCCAGCGCGACGTAGATCTCCTCGTGCGCCTTGAGGATCGCCGAGCGGCGGTGGCTCGGATAGTCGATCCCGATCGCCGTCCCGTCGAGGATGCCGAGCAGCGAATCGATCAGGTAGCCGAACAGCACGTTGCCGGACGACCATGCGATGATGTCGTGGAAGCGCTTGTTCCCCTCGATGAACGTCTCTCGGTCGTTGAGGTCGGCCCCCATCGTGTCGATGGTGCCGGCCAGCTCGCGCAGTTCGAGGTCGGTCATGCGCTGGGCCGCGAGTTGACTGATCATCGGCTCGAAGGCGTTGCGCACCTCGACGATCGCGCGGTACGGGGCTTTGCTCAACTGCATCAACAGCATCAGCGTGCCGGCGAGGTGTGACGCCGCGGGGCTCATCAGCACCGGCCCGCCGCCGGGGCCGGGCTTGAGCGAGATGACACCCTGGAACTCGAGCAGGCGCAGCGCCTCGCGCAGGGTGCCTCGCCCGGTCTCGTACTTCTCGAGCATCACCCGCTCGGGCGGCAGCAGCTCGCCGGGCGACATCCCGGCCCGAACGATGTCGCGGACGATGCGCTGCGCGATCAGCATCGCGGCCTTGGGTGGGCGACTGTTCGTCACGATGCGCATCCTTCACTAATTGATATACAACATTAGCATAGATCAATTTTCAGGCGCATACGATCTTTCCGAACGTCGCCGCCTAGCTGCTCGTCCACACGGGTGGGCGCTTCTCCGTGAAGGCGAGCGCTCCCTCACGGGCGTCGCCCGACTCGCGCACCGGCACGCTGATCGCGCGCTGCCTGTCGAACTCCTCCGCGATGGGCCAGTCGCGCGACTCGGTCAGGATGCGTTTGGTCGCCGCGACGGCGAGCGGCCCGTTTCGCGCGATCGTGCCGGCGAGCTCGACGGCGACGTCGAGTGCGGTGCCCGGGGTGACGAGGCGGTTGATGAGACCCGCCTTGGCGGCGACGTCCGCAGACACGAACTCGCCCGTCAGGGCCCACTCCATCGCGAGGTGGAACGGCGCGCGGCGCGAGAGCCGCATCAGCCCGCCGCCGGCCGCAACCAGACCGCGCTTCACCTCGGGCAGGCCGAAGCGCGCGTCCTCGGCAGCGACGACCAGGTCGCACGCCAACACGATCTCGAAACCACCGGCGAGCGCAGTGCCCTCGACTGCCGCGATCACCGGCTTCGCCGGGGGCTGCTCGACGATGCCGGCGAAGCCGCGCGTCCCCACCGAGGGCTTCTCCCCGGCGAGGAACGCTTTCAGGTCCATCCCCGCACAGAACGTCCCGCCGGCACCGGTGAGCACAGCCGCGGACAGCGTCGGATCCGCGTCCAGCGTGTCGAGGGCATCGGACATCGCCCATGCGGTCTCGGTGTCGATGGCGTTGCGAACGTCGGGACGGTTCAGCGTCAGGACGAGTACGGCCGCACGCCGCTCGACGAGGAGCTTGTCACTCATGGTCTTCGCCTCCCAGGTTCGGCGCGATCAGCGCGCGGTCATCCGCTGCGCGCCGTCGAGCCGGATCGTCTCGCCGTTCAACATCGGGTTGTCGATGATCGCCTCGGCGAGCTGGGCGAACTCGTCGGCCTGGCCGAGCCGGTGCGGATGCGGTATCTGCGCCGCGAGCCCGGCTTTGATGTCGTCGGAGAACCTGGCGAGGATCGGCGTGTCGAACACCCCCGGCGCGATCGTGCACACGCGGATCGCGCGTTGGGCCAGATCGCGAGCCGCGTTCAGCGTCATCCCGACGATGCCCGCCTTGGACGCGGCGTACGGCAGCTGACCGATCTGCGCCTCCCACGCCGCGATCGACGCGGTCAGTACGAAGACGCCGCGGTCACCGTCGAGCACGTCGTTGCGTGCCATCGCGGACGCGGCGAATCGCAACACGTTGAAGGTGCCGACGACGTTCACGCGCAGCACCGTTTCGAACAGCTCGAGCGGCGCCGGCGAGCCGTCCTTCTCCAGCACGCGGACGGTGCCGCCACGTCCGGCGCAGTGCACCACCGCGCGTAGTGGGCCGCGCGCGGCAGCGGACTCGACAGCCGCGGCGACGGCG
The DNA here is from genome assembly GCA_032160565.1 of Pseudonocardiales bacterium. Taxonomy (GTDB): domain Bacteria; phylum Actinomycetota; class Actinomycetes; order Mycobacteriales; family Jatrophihabitantaceae; genus RYN-117. The sequence continues at coordinate 5,660 of JAVHVL010000275.1, forward strand.
TCGGAGTCGGTGACGTTGGCCGGCGAGAACGCGCAATCCCCGCCGAGCTCGAGCGCCCGCTCGGCGCCCGCTGACGTCGGCAGATCGACGAGGACCACACTCGCTCCACGCTTCGCGAGCCGCTGTGCGGTGGCCCACCCGAGGCCGGATGCGCCGCCCGTGACGAGGGCCGATGCGTTCGTCAGATCCACTGCAGGGCTCCTTCGTCCATGGGTGGCGCGCTCAGGTCAGCCGTTCGAGAATGAACGCGTTGGCCATGCCGCCGGCCTCGCACATCGTCTGCAGTCCGTACCGGCCGTCGATGGCGTCGAGGTGGTTGAGCAGGGTCGTCAGCAGGCGGGTTCCGGATGCGCCGAGGGGATGGCCGAGTGCGATCGCGCCGCCGCACGGATTGACGCGCGCCGGATCGATCGCGAATTCGCGCATCCAGGCGAGTGGCACCGGCGCAAACGCCTCGTTGATCTCGACCGCGTCGATCTGCCCGATGTCGAGCCCGCTTCGCTCGAGGACGCGCCGCGTCGCCGGGAGCGGGCCGGTGAGCATGAGCGTGGGGTCGTCGCCGCACACCGCCGAGGCGACGATCCGCGCGCGCGGACGCAGCCCGAGGGCCGCCGCGCGCTCGGAGCTCATCAACAGCACGGCGGCGGCGCCGTCGGTCAGCTGCGACGAGTTGCCGGCGGTGATCTTCCAGTCGAGGTGGGGGAACCGTGCGCTCAGCTCGTCCGTGGCGAACGCGGGGGAGAGCTCGCCGAGCTTCGCCGCGGTCGTCCCGGGTCGGATCGTCTCGTCCTCGGTGACCTTTGCGCCGTCTGGGGTCTCGATGGGCGTGATCTCGAGGTCGAAGCGCCCGGATGTACGCGCTTCGGCGGCCAGGGCGTGCGAGCGCGCGCTGTACTCGTCCAACTCGGCTCGGGTGAGCTGCCAGCGGTCGGCGACGAGTTCGGCGCTGATCCCTTGCGGCACCAGGTCGGGAAAGCGGGCCCGGACTCCGGGTCCGTGTGGATCGGCACCCTGCCGGCCGGAGCCCATCGGGACCCGGCTCATCGACTCGATGCCGGCGGCGATGGCCAGGTCATACGCCCCGGCCACGATGCCGTGATGGGCGAAGTCGACGGCCTGCTGGCCTGAGCCGCACTTGCGCTCGATCGTCGTCGACGGCACGTGCACCGGGTACCCGGCCGAGAGCCAGGCCTGCCGGCCCGGCGTGGCCGACTGCTCGCCGTTCTGGCCGACGCAGCCGACCAGGACGTCGTCGACGGTGCCCGGATCGACGCCGTTGCGATCGATCAGCGCGGTCAGTACCTGGGCCAGCAGGTCGACCGGGTGGACCGAGGCCAGGGCGCCGGAGGACTTGCCGCGCCCCATCGGGGAGCGGATCGCGTCGACGATCACCGCTTCAACCATTTCAATCCAATCATTATCATGATTTGATGGAGAAGGACAGTCTGGCGACCGTAGCCAGGACGGGCCATGATCTGATAAAACCTGCTAACGAATATCATGGAATTGCGTGAGGTGATCGTGGACACCGCTTCAGCTTCAACGGACCACACCAAGGAGTTGGCCGAGCTCGCTCGCTCGCTGGCCAAGGGGCGGTATGCCCCGAATGCCGCGCAGTGGGACGCGGAGCGCGAGGCGTTCCCGCACGAGGAGCGCGAGTACCTCGGCTCGCTCGGTCTGCTCGGCATCTGCTTGCCCGAGCGCTTCGGCGGCGGGGGCGCACCGCTCAAGGACGCGCTCGTCGTGATCGAGGAGCTGGCCAAGGAGTGCCGACCGGCGGCGTTCCAGGTCTTCGAGGCCAACACCGGGCCGGCTCGCGTGCTGGCGCTGCTCGGCAGCGAGGAGTTGCAGGCCCGCATCCTGCCGCGGGTCATCAAGGGCGAGACGACGATGGCCGTGGCGATCTCCGAGCCCGACGCCGGTTCGGCTGCGACCGACATGACGACCAAGGCGAAGCTCGCCAACGGCTCGTACACGATCAACGGCGCAAAGCGCTGGATCTCCAACGGCAGCGAGGCCGACCACTACTTCGTCTACGCGCGGCTCAGCGACGAGCCTGGGGCGAAGGGCATCGGGGCGATCGTCGTCGACGCCGATCTCCCCGGTGTCAGCTTCGGCGCGCGCGAGAAGCTGATGGGCTTCCGTGGCATCCCGTCCGCCGACGTCCTGTTCGACGACGTGGTCGTTCCCGAAGCCAACCTCGTCACGCCGGCCGGGCAGTTCCGCACCCTGTTCACCGCCTTCTCGATCGAGCGGCTAGGCAACTCGACTATGAGTCTGGCCATCGGCCAGGCGGCGCTGGACCGGACGATCGAGTACGTCCAGCAGCGCATGCAGTTCGGCAAGCCGTTGATCGAGTTCCAGGCCGTTCAGATGACGCTCGCCGACATGGTGTTGCAGGTCGAGGCGGCGCGCCTGCTCATCGACCGTGCGGTTGCAAACACCTGCAGCGGTCTGCCCGACCCGTTGGAGGTGTCGTTGGCCAAGTGCACCGCGAACGAGATGGCCAAGCGGGTGTCCGACCTTGCGATCCAGTTGCACGGCGGCAACGGCTACACCGAGGAGTACGGCATCGAGCGTTTGCACCGCGACGCGCACGGATGGGCCCTCGCGGGCGGCACACCCACGATGCAACGCACGCGCATCGTCTCGGAACTTCTCGGCCGCTCGTTCGATCAACGCGGCTGACAACCACAGACACAGGAGCAGGAGTGACG
>JAVHVL010000443.1:0-2904 GCA_032160565.1 Pseudonocardiales bacterium
CCGACGCCCTGGACCACCCGCAGGGCGATGAGCTCGAGGGCGCCTGCCGAGCCGGTGTTCGGCACCAGGGCACACGCCACCGACGCGATCGTGAAGATCAGGAAGCCCAGGTTGAACAGCTTGGCGCGGCCGTACTGGTCGCCCAGCCGCCCGAACGTCACGACGAGCACCGTCGTGACGAGCAGGTACCCCATCAACATCCACAGCAGGTACGAGATGTTGCTCGGGGCCAGCGGATTGAGGCCGAGCCCGTTGAAGATCGCGGGGAGTGAGATCAACAGGATCGAGGAGTTCAGCATCGCAGCGAGCACGCCGACCGTGGTCACCGACAATGCGATGCGGCGCTCGTGGGCTTCGGAATGCGACACGTGGAGTCCCTTCGTTCGTTAGGCATCCTAACTAATTCGGAACGCGGGCCGCAAATGCTGGGATCCGTAGACTGGGGGAGTGACCGTTCAGCCAATCCGCCTCTTCGGTGATCCGGTGCTGCGCACGCCGGCCGAGCCCGTCAAGGACTTCGACAAGGAGCTGCGCGCGCTCGTCGCGGATCTCACCGAGACGATGCTCGAAGCACCGGGCGCCGGGCTCGCCGCGCCGCAGATCGGTGTGGGGCTGCGGGTCTTCACCTACCACGTCGACGACGAGCAGGCCGGCCACCTCGTGAACCCGGTGCTGCACTTCCCGAGCGACGAGGAGCAGGACGGCCCGGAGGGCTGCCTGTCCATTCCCGGGTTGAGCTTCGACTGCCGCCGCAAGGCGCACGTGGTCGCGCACGGGCAGAACATGTTCGGCGATGCGGTCACCATCGAGGGGTCCGCTCTGCTCGCGCGGTGTGTCCAGCACGAGACCGATCACCTCGACGGGGTCCTGTTCGTCGACCGCCTCGACACCGAGACCCGCAAGGCCGCCATGAAGGCGATCCGCGAGGCGGAGTGGTCCGGCCTGGTGGCGCCGACGGTGCGGCCCAGCCCGCACCCCACGCGCGGCCTCGCCCTGTGAGGCTCGCTCCGTGAGGCTCGCCTTCGCCGGCACGCCTGCGGCTGCCGTGCCGTCGCTGCGTGCGCTGCTCGACTCGCCCGAGCATGAGGTCGTGGCCGTGATCACCCGCCCCGCGGCACGCGCGGGGCGAGGCCGCCGACCCACGCCGTCACCGGTCGAGGAGCTCGCCATGCAGGCCGGCCTGCCGGTGCTCGCGCCCGAGCGACCGAGCGATCCGGGCTTCCTCGGCACGCTGCGCGAACTGGACGTCGACTGCTGCCCCGTCGTGGCGTACGGCGCGCTGATCCCGCCGGCCGCCCTGGGCGTGCCCCGGCACGGGTGGGTGAACCTGCACTTCTCGCTGCTGCCCGCCTGGCGCGGTGCCGCTCCGGTGCAGCACGCCATCCTGCACGGCGACGAGATCACCGGCGCCTCGACGTTCCAGATCGAGGCGGGGCTGGATACCGGCCCGGTGTACGGCGTCGTCACCGAGGCGATCCGCCCCACCGACACCGCGGGCGCCTTGCTCGACCGGCTGGCGGTCAGCGGCGCCGCGCTGCTCGGCGCGACCATGGACGGCATCGCCGACGGCAGTCTGGTGCCCCGGCCACAGCCGGCCGACGGCGTGTCGATCGCCGGCAAGCTGACCGTCGCGGACGCGGCCGTCGACTGGCACCAGCCCTCGCGTCACGTCGACCGGCTGATCCGGGCCTGCACGCCGGCGCCGGGCGCCTGGACGACATTCCGCGGCGAGCGGCTCAAGCTCGGCCCGGCCCGGGTCCGCGGCGCGAACGAACTGCAGCCCGGCGAGCTGCGCGTCACCAAGTCAGGCGTCGCGGTCGGCACGGCGACGTCGGAGATCCAGCTCGGCACCGTGCAGCCGCCCGGCAAGCGGCCGATGCAGGCCGCCGACTGGGCCCGCGGCGCGCGCCCCGAGCCGGGGGAGCGCCTTGGCTGAGCAGCCGCGGCGACCCCGCCCGCCCGCCGACCTGCCCCGCCTGGTGGCCTATGACCTGCTCCGGATGGTCTCCGCCCAGGACGCCTACGCCAACCTGGTGCTCTCGTCTCTGATCGAGGATCGCGGGCTGTCCGGGCGCGACGCCGGGCTGGCCACCGAGCTCGGCTACGGCACGCTGCGCGCGGCGGGGACGCTGGACGAGATCCTCGCAACCTGCCTGGATCGGCCCCTCGCCGACGTGCAGCCGGCCGTCCTCGACCTGCTGCGGCTCGGTGCGTACCAGGCACTGCGGACCCGTATCCCGCCACACGCGGCCGTCGCCACCACCGTCGACCTGGCGCGCGCCACGGGCAACGGCCGGGCCGCCGGGTTCCTCAACGCGGTGCTGCGCCGCGTCGCGGCAGCGGACTGGAGCACCTGGACCGACCGGCTGGGCGAGGGCGGGGCACCGCTTCGCCGGCTCGCCCTCCGCACGGCCCACCCGGAGTGGATTGCCGCCGCGTTCGCCGCTGCGCTCGGCGGCGATCTGGCCGAGACCGAGGCGGCGCTGGCTGCCGACGACATCCGCCCGCAGACCCATCTCGTGGCGTGGCCCGGGCAGATCGACCGCGACGAGCTGGCGGCCGCGTCCGGGGGGACGGCCGGGCCGTACTCGCCCTACGCCGTGCGCATGGCCGGCGGCGATCCCGCGGCGCTGGACGCAATCCGGGAGCGACGCGCGGGCGTGCAGGACGAGGGGAGCCAGCTCTGTGCGTCGGCTCTTGCCGCGGCACCGCTCGAGGGCCGGGACGAGCGGTGGCTGGATCTGTGCGCAGGCCCCGGCGGCAAGACCGCGCTGCTGGCCGCGATCGGCGACGCATCGGGGGCCAGGGTGACGGCCGTCGAACCGGCACCGCACCGCGCCGACTTCGTCGAGCGGAACACCGCAGGCCTTGACGTGGAGGTGCTGCGGGTCGACGGCCGCGATT
>JAVHVL010000472.1:0-7232 GCA_032160565.1 Pseudonocardiales bacterium
CCGACGCCCTCGTCCAACTCGGCCTCGACACGCTGGCCGGCCAGACCTGCGGCCAGCTGCCGACCCGGCAGCGGATCCGCCCCGCGGTGCAGGTCACCGTCGCCCTGTCCACCCTCCTCGAGCTGGACGAGCAGCCCGGCGAGCTGGACGGGCACGGCCCGATCCCCGCCGCCCTGGCCCGCCGGATCGCCGCCGACCAGTCCGGCACCTGGCGCCGGCTGGTCACCGACCCGATCGGCCGGCTGATCGACTACGGCCGCAGCACCTACCGCCCGCCGACGGACCTCGCCGACCATGTGATCGCCCGGGACCAGACCTGGCGGTTCCCGCACTGCAACCGCACCGCCCGACACTGCGAGATCGACCACCGCATCGCCTGGAGCGACGGCGGCGCAACCAACGCCGACAACCTGCAGGTCCTGTGCGCGCGGCACCACCATTTGAAGCACGAAACCGCCTGGCAGGTTCAGCGACTGCCGAACGGCGACACTCGATGGACCAGCCCGTCAGGGCGCAGCTACCTGAAGCCCGCCGCGACCTACCCCGTCGACCGAGCCACCGAAACCGACCCCGTCGACCGAGCCACCGAAACCGACCCCGTCGACCGAGCCACCGAAACCGACCCCGTCGACCGAACCACCGACACGGACCCCGATCCGCCACCGCCGTTCTGACCGCCCGCGACCCGCGACCGCTCCGGTCGAATGTGGTCAGGCATTCCGAGGATGCCAAGGCGACAACGCCCTGTCCCGATCATCCACGGAGATCAGGCCACGCCCGGGGCGACGTCGTCGGGCAGCTGCGCTGAGCCGACCCGGGCACCGGGTTCGCGCTCATCATGGATCGCGGCACCGGAGCGCTTGCCGCCGAGTAGCACGCGGGTCATGGCGTTGCGCGTGTGCAGCAACTCGTCGAGTGCCGCGTCCAGGTCGTCGGCCGAGACGCGCAGCGGTGCACTGAGGTCGGCGGTGCCGTCGGCGTGCTCGGCGGCGAACACGGCGGCGCGGCGCAGGAGCTCCTTGAGGAACGACGCGGTGACGCCGTCGGTGCGGGTCAGGACGTCGTCGAGGCGGCTCGTGTCGACGTCCAGCCCTGCGCGGTAGAGGTCGAACAGTGCGCGCCGACCGTCCGCGTCCGGAACGGCTAGTTCGACGGCCTGATCGACCCGGCCCGGGCGCGCGGCGAGAGCCGGCTCGAGCAGGTCGGCCCGGTTGGTGGTCAGCACGAACACGACGTCGGCATCCTCGGCGAGGCCGTCCATCTCGTTGAGCAGCTGGAACAGCATCGGGTGCTGGCCGGGATACATGCCGCGGTCGTCGGCGATCAGGTCCACGTCTTCGACGACGAGCATCGACGGCGCCAGCGCCCTGGCGACCGAGCAGGCCTCGCCGATCAAGTGCAGGGCATTGCCGGTGAGCTGGATGACGGTCGTGTCGGTGAGGCTGGCGGTGAGGTAACGGACGGTGTGGGTCTTGCCGACGCCGGGCGGCCCGTACAGCAGCAGCCCCCGCTTGAGGTGCTGGCCGGCGGCGAGCAGTTGCGCCTTGTGCCGGGCCACCTCGACAACTTGACGCTGCACGGCCGCGAGCACGTCGGCGCGCAGGATCAGATCGGCGGCGGTCATGCTCGGGCGGCGATGGAACTGCAGCAGCGACTGCCCATGACCGAAGACTTCCCCGCCGAAGGACAGCACCTGCCCGCGGAACACGTTGTGCTCCACAGCGAGCGCCCGCACGCGCGATGCGACGCGCGCGGCCTGCCCCGGCCGAGTGCTCACGATCTGGACGGTGACGCCGTCGTGCGCCGAGTGCTGTTCCACGCCGCGCAGCAGCAGGGCGGTGTGCTGCGCACCGTCGCTGATCAGGTACAGCCCGCATCGCACGCAGGCACGAACTTCGCCGTCCGGACCCGACGGCAGGTTCGCCCGAGCGACGTTTCCCGGCCGAAGACCCATCCCCATCGGGCCGGCGTCCTCGCCGCCGAGCAGTTCGGCGAGGCCGAACTCGCGGTGCTGGAAGCCGACGACGCCTACCAACCGATGTTCGCGCCCCTCCTCGCCGAGCCAGGCATCCAGCCCGGCCTGCACGTTGACGTGCTCGTAGGCCGGCCAGGCCTCCTCCACGACGGGCAGCTCGGCACCTCCGTCGCCCAGGTGTGACCGCAGCATGCTCGAGAGCGTCGCGCCCGCGCCGGCCCGAGCGGCCCGGACGACGCCGCGCACGGCGCGCCGCGCCAGCCGACCCACATCAGCCAGTTCAAGAGAGGCCGCCTCATCGGCGGGCGGGCTGTCCCACGCTCCGGTCACCGTCGATCCGACTTGGCTGTAGGACACCCAGCCCCCCACGCCACCATCCACAGTCGCTCACCCTGTCACGTATGTCGCGATCAAGTCGAGGCGTCGCGGGACTCTTGACCCAGCCTGTGGCGGTGCGGAGTTCGTCGGTCTCGTCGAAGTGTTCCTGCCCCGGCGGCAGTGTCACGGTCCGGCGCAGTGTCACGGTCCGGTACGAGGCTGCAGCTGCGTGAGCGCCGCGCGGATCGCCTGCGGCACCGGAGTGGGGCGGCGATCCTCCCGGGACACGTACACGTGCACGAAGCGCCCGACCGCCGCCGGCTCGTCCCCGGCACCGAACAGCGCCAGTCGATAGATCACGCTCGACGTGCCGAGCCGCTCCAGAGCCAGACCGGCCGTGACGACCTCGGGAAAGCGCAGCTCGGCGAAGTACCGGCACGACGTCTCGACGACGAGGCCGATGGCGGGGAGCGTGCGGATGTCGACACCGGCTGCCTCGATCAGCCAGCCGTTCACCGCCGTGTCGAACATCGAGTAGTGCACCACGTTGTTGACATGGCCGTACGTGTCATCGTCCGACCAGCGCGTCGGCAGGCTCCGCTGCACGGGAAAGTGGCTGCGCCGCAACGACCCCGCGTCGAACTCGGTCATGCGGCCGATGCTGCCAGCTCGTCGTCGACGAAGCTCGGGCGGCACGCCAGCCAGCCGCTGCCGACAGCGAGGGCCAGCGCGACGAACAGCAGCCCCAGCGGCAGTGCCCAGCTGTTCGTCAGCCCGTACAGCACGCCGAACAGCAGCGGCCCGGTGCCTGCCACGACGTACCCGATGGTCTGCACGAACGCCGCCAGCGCGGCCGTGGTCTCCGCCGATCGGGCGCGCAGCCCGATCAGGGTGAGGGCCAGCGGGAACATCCCGCTGCCGATGCCGGTGAACACCATCCACACCCACGCGCCGCCCACCGGTGCGGCGGCGAGCCCGAGGTAGGCCACCAGGTAGGACGCGCCGAGCACACCGATCACCCACCGGTGGTACCGCGGCGCGACGCTGGGCGCGATCATCGACACCGGGATGCCCAGCGCCGACAGCACAGCCACCATCCAGCCGGCGCTGCCGGACGAGACGCCATGGGCATGCATGAACTTGAAGAACCAGCCGAAGGCGACGTAGGCCTGGAACGACTGGAACGCGAAGAAGATCGTCAGGATCCATGCCGTTCGACTGCGGACCAGCCGGTTCGCCGGCAGCCCCCGCGGCGTGTCCGGGTCCGGGCGGTCGTGACGGATCGTCGGCAGCCACGGCAGCACCGCGACCGCGCTCAGCAGCGCCCACGACCCCAGACCGGCACGCCAGCCGCCCCCGAGCTCGCCGATCGGCACGGTGAGCCCTGCCGTGGCGGTCGTGCCCACGGCCAGCGCCGTCGTGTAGACGGCGGTCATCCGCCCGATCCGGTCGGGGAAGTGCCGCTTCACCAGGCTCGGCAGCAGCACGTTGCTGATCGCTCCGCCGCTCAGCGCGAGGACGCTGAACAGCAGGAACAGCCAGATCGAATCGACCACCGCGCGCAGCAGCAGCCCGATGGTCATCAGCACCAGTGCCGCGACGATCAGCTGATGGGCGCCCCACCGATGCGACAGCCGCGGCGCCAGCGAGCCGATGAGGGCGAAGCACATCACCGGCAGCGTCGTGATCAGGCCGGCGACCCCGCTCGTCGCGTGCAAGCCCGACTGCAGGTCGTCGAGCACGGCCCCCACGCTGGTTACCGCTGTGCGCATGGACAGCCCGGTGAGCAGGAGCGCCCCGACGAGCAGCCAGTGCAGGCCGTGACGGGTCTGCGTCTGCGTGGCGGTCAGGACGTGCTGCTCCCGCGCCAGAGGTCGATGCCGCCCTCCACCGCGTACTCGTCGATCGCGGCCAGCTCGTCCGCGCTGAACTCGAGGTGCCCGAGCGCGGCGACGTTGTCCTCCAGCTGCCGCACGCTGGACGCGCCGACGAGCACCGACGTCACCCGCGGATCGCGCAGCGCCCACGAGAGCGCCAGCTGGGCGAGCGTCTGTCCGCGCGCCTGGGCCACCTCGTTCAGTGCGCGGATGTGGGTCAGGTTCTGCTCGGTCAGCAGGTCGGCCGACAGCGAGGAGTTCTCCGCCATGCGCGAGTCGGCCGGCACCCCGGCGAGGTAGCGGGAGGTCAACATGCCCTGCGCCAACGGCGAGAAGGCGATGCAGCCCGCGCCGTACTCCTCCAGGACGTCGAGCAGCCCGCCCTCGATCCATCGGTTGAGCATCGAGTACGACGGCTGGTGGATGAACAGCGGCGTCCCGAGCTGCCGCAGGATCTCGGCTGCCTCTCGAGTGCGCGCCGGTGAGTACGAGGAGATGCCCGCGTACAACGCCCGGCCGGATCGCACCGCGGTGTCCAGCGCCCCCATCGTCTCCTCGAGTGGCGTGTCCGGGTCGAAACGGTGCGAGTAGAAGACGTCGACGTAGTCCAGGCCGAGCCGCTCCAGCGACTGGTCGAGGCTGGCGAGCAGGTACTTGCGGGAACCGAGGTCCCCGTACGGCCCGGGCCACATGTCCCAGCCGGCCTTCGAGGAGATGAACAGCTCGTCGCGGTACGGCTTCAAGTCCGTCGCCAGCACGCGGCCGAAGTTGGCCTCGGCCGAGCCGTACGGCGGGCCGTAGTTGTTGGCCAGGTCGAAGTGCGTGATGCCGAGGTCGAACGCGCGGTGCAGGATGGCGCGCTGCGTGTCCAGCGGGCGGTCGTCGCCGAAGTTGTGCCAGAGGCCGAGCGATATCGCGGGGAGCTTGATGCCGCTGCGCCCGCAGCGGCGATAGGTCATCGTGTCGTAGCGGGCGCCGTCAGCTTGGTAGGTCACGTCGATCTATCTTGCCCTGCTGGCAGAACGAGGCAGCACGGCCCCTTCCACGGAACGCCTAGCCTGGTGCAATGCGGGTGGCGCGTTCCAGGAGCGATCTCGATGGCTGACGCCGCCGACGTCCGCGGCCTGGCACTCGCCCTGCCGCACGTTGCGGAGATCGAGAGCGACGGCTTCGACTTCCGGGTGGCCGGCAAGGGGTTCGTCTGGTCCTACCCCGAACGCAGACCGGGCGAGCCGCGGCTCATCCGTACCGACGTTGCCGTGCTGTTCGTCGGGGACGAGGCCGAGAAGCAGGCTCTCCTGCTCGGCGAGCCGGAGGTCTTCTTCACGACGCCCGCCTACGACGGCTCGCCGCTGGTGATGCTGCGGCTGGCGGAGGTGGACGGCGAGCGCCTGGAGGAGCTCGTGACCGACGCGTGGCGGATGCGCGCCTCGGACGTGGCAACGCGGTGATTCACGGCACGCGGTGCCTCAGGGTGTGGGATCGGTTGCCTTGATCTCGCGGAAGTGCCGGTAGCTGTAGCCGATCAGCGCCATCGCGATCAAGCCGGACGTGATGAGCGAAGCACCCGTCCCCCAGCCGCCGGGAAGCCACCACCGCTCGTGCACCGGCCACCACCCGGGCACGTCCGGCCCCACGCCCCACACGATCCCGAGCCCGATGAGGACGCTGACCCCCAGGCACGACAGGAGGATGCGCGGCCAGGTCTCGACCCCGTCCGCCGCGGTCTGCAATGCGCGCCGCTTCACCGGCTCCAGCCGGCGCTGGGCCCACTCGTACTGCTGGGAGAGCAGGGCCAGCCCAGCGACTATCGCCAAGAGACCTGGCCCGGGCAGGACGAGCGCCGCAACCCCACCGACGACGAGTAGCCAGCCCAAGGACTCCAGGGCGAGACGCCTGAGCGCGCGGAGCCGCACAACTCTCATGCGGCCATCCTCCCCGAACCGCGCTCAGGAGTGCGTCACCGGCACCACGACGGTCCGGCAGCCCCGCAGCTCGAGCGGCCGGTCCACGAACTGCGTGACGTTCGGCGGGTAGACGCGCACCGTGTCCGACAGCGGCGCCTGGCACGCCGAGAAGTCGGTGATCAGGCTCTCCGCCTGCTCACCCGGCTTGAGGGTCACCGTCTTGGGCGCCTTGGTCTTGTCCCGCTCGGCGGGTGAGCCGAGCAGGGCGGTGTTCCGCCGCAGGCTCACCCCCGGATAGCCGAAGAGGGTGCACGTCTTGGTGCTCTTGTTCGTGAACGTGACGAGCGCGAACTCCTGCTGCTGCGCGGCCGATCCGCGCAGGACGCGCACGGTCAGCTGCGTCATCGTGCAGTCGGTGCCGGGCGGCTTGGCGGTGGCGGTAGGGGATGCCGACGTCGTCGCGCTGGTCGTCGGCGTTGCGTCGGGCGTCGACTCGGTGGGCAGCCCGGAGTCCGTCGCCGTGGGCGGCGAATCCGTCACGCTGAGGCTGCCCGGCGGCGTCGACGAGCTGTCGGCCGCCGGCTTCGAGGACGTGCACGCCGTGACGCCGCCGAGGCAGGCCGCGGCGAGCGCGCCGGCAACGACCGTCCGTCCGAGCCGGGTCACCGGTCGATCCGCAGGTCGGTCGAGTACGGCAGGCTGCCGATCCGCAACGCCGGGTGCGACTGCAGCTGGTTCCACATCTGCGTCCACGCGACGTTGCCGGTGAGGCTGCCGCAGCTGCCGGTCTGCGCACACGCCGTCCACTCGGTCAGCGCGCCACCGAAGTTGATCTTCGGGCGGCTCTGCCCGACGCCGGTGAGCGAGATGTACTTCCACTGCGCCGCCATCGTGAAGTTGTAGATCTGCGGCAGGTTCACGATGCGGGCGGGGGCGGCGCCGGCCGCGAGGTCGTAGAGCCCCGCCATCGTCCAGCCGTTGTTGCAGCCGCGGTTCGTCACCGTCCATGCGCAGCCATCCGCCGAGCCGTTGAAGACGAACGGCGCAGCGGTCGCGCCCAGAGAGCCCGCCAGCCACGCCTTCGTCTGCGGGTAGGTGCCGCGGAACCCTGGCTCGATGTCGTTGGCGCCGGCGACTGTCATGCCGATGTACGTC
>JAVHVL010000190.1:0-6672 GCA_032160565.1 Pseudonocardiales bacterium
GAGGTCATGGTCACCCATGCCCTCGACAGCCTTCCGCCAGATCTGGGCCGCCTGATGCGCAACGTGGCCGTCACGGTCGAACACGAGCCGGGACCTCAAGGTCTGCTCGGGCTCTACCACGGCGTTCCGCTCACACAACGAACGTCGCACTATTCGGCCGTATTGCCCGACCGGATCACCATTTACCGGATCGCGATATGCGCGATCTGCCGCACTGAAACCGAAGTGGTCGAGCAGGTCAGGCGCACCGTAATCCACGAGGTCGGCCACCATTTCGGCATCGACGACGACCGCCTTCACGAACTCGGCTGGTAACCGGGCACCGGCTTCCCCGACCATCCCGCACGCCTTCGAACCGGATGGACCGCCACCCGAGGGAAGAGCCTCGATCTGCGCGGGTTGCCGGGCGCGTCCGGAGGGACGGCGGCCGTACAGATGAGAACGTATGCGCGCCGACGAACGGGCGTCCGTCTACACCGGCGCCGTGCAAACAACGCGGCTCGCCCCGATCAGCGGCCATTGGCCACGATCGACTGCAAGACGTTGAGGTCCTGCATGCCGTAGCGGGTCATCGGGTCGATGTAACTGCCCTCGGTGATCTCGTTCCAACTGATCAGCCCCCATGCGTCGGGGTGGGTTGCGAGATTGCCGTCGAAGACGGTGCGCAACGTTTGGCCGCTCTTGCGTGGCACGCAGGACGTCCCACCCGCGAGCTGCTTGTCGTAGCCGGGGATCACCGGTGCGATCCAGGTCTTCACCGTGCCGTTGGCGTTACGCGGCCCGGACCGTACAGCCGTGGCGAGGGCCGCGAGCTGCTGGAAGGACTGCGGGTTGCTGTACGGGTTCTGCGAAGACCAGTAGTAGGCGTCGCCGTCCAGGTAGGGGGCTCGCGCGGCGGACCAGCTGGTCTCGTCGCCAAGCACCCGCAGCCTGCCGCGGAATGCGTTGCTGATCGCGGCCAGGGTGGACACCGCATACTTGCGGCTGCCCTGCCAGATCACGGTCGGCCGGCTGTCCTGCTGCCTGTCGAAGGCAGGGTCGTTGCCGTACTTCTGCGTGACGTACGTCAGATCGTTGGCGATGGCGCTCTGGCTCAGCACGGTGGCCGAGGCCTTGTAGCTCAGCCACAGCTTGAACGGGATGCCTTCTGCGTTCACCTTGTGCACGGCGTCGACCATGGCCTGCAGGCGTCTGCTGTACGGGGTGCTCGTGACGGTCTGGTTCGCAGTCCCCGAGCCGGCCCAGTTGACCATGAATCCACTAAGTCCGGCTGCGGCTGCCTGCCGAACGTCGGCCTCGATGAAGCCCGGGTCGTCCTGGCTGTACAGGCGGCTGGGCACGTCGGTCAGCACGTTGCCCGAGTAGAGGGACTTGGGGCTGCAGCCGGACGCGTCGAGCGTGGCCGGAAGCGGCAGCGGCGACGCCGTCGTCGGATATTGCGAACCCAGCGAGTTCTTCCAGTGGTCCAAGCTCCACCACAGGTAGTAGTACGCGAAGATGCGCGGCTTGGCGGTCGTACCGGTGGCCGCAGTGCCGGCGACCGCCGACGTCGTCGAGCCCGCGGTGAGCGGTAGTACGGCGAGCGCGACTGCGGTGGCGCAGACAGCGAGCCCAATGAGTCGTGAACGGACGATCAGGCGGGGCTTGGCACGGTGCTTCATTCAGCTACTTTCACTAGGACGGACCCGTGCCCCGCCGTTGAATTCCACGGCTGACCACGGCTGTCCCCTCCCGCCCGGTTCCCCGCAGACCGGACCGCCGTGACCTTATCGTTACCAATCGCTGTCGGCCAAATCGCCGCGTTGCTGGCCCCGTCGTCGGTGCGCTGCGTCCCGTGTGGTCGGTGATGGACTCGCTGGGCACCCACGAAGGTGCACGCCGGTTCGCCCCCGCGCAAGCCCTAGGGAGGTCGAGATGGCTGGAATGATCGATCGTCTCCTCGTGGCTATGAACACACCGATCTGAACAGTCAGCTGCCCCCGATCGCGCCTTCAGGAGGCGTAGCTGAACCCACGGGCCGTCGATTGCTCGACGAGAAGTCATCCGCACATGCCGATGTCCGGGTCATCCGCCAAGTGCCCCGCACTCCGAGATCGAAGCGCCAGCGCGTCACGACCCGGTCGCCCGGCCGCGAATGCCTCCTCGGTGGTGAAGCCGCTCATCCTGTCGAGGCCGCCGGACCTGCCGAGATCGACTGACGCGCTACTGCACGATCACCTTCGCCTTCATGAACGGATGAATCGTGCACATGTAGGAGTACGTCCCCGCTTTGCTGAAGTGGAACGAATAGGTCGCGCCGCTCGATGAATTCTTCGAGGCGAAGCTCTTGTCGTCCGCGGTGACGTTGTGGTCCGTCGAGTCCTTGAACGTCCAAGTGACGGTCGACCCGGCGGGGACTGTCAGCGTTGCCGGTGAGAAGGAGAAGTTCACGACCGAGACCGCAGTGCCACCCGCGCTGGCACTGCTAGCCGATTGAGCACCGCTGCCGGATTGAGCACTGCTGGCCGATTGAGTTGTCGCCAGCTGACTCGACTTCTTGGAGCTGCTGCACGCGCTGATCGCCGCCACGACGGCGAGGAGAACGCACGCGAGCACCAGGCGACGGATGGACGACCGGTTGTCACGTTGCACGGAGCATCACCCCCCTCAGACCTGACGGTAGTTCGCGACGGCGAGCCTGGCAACGACCGCTGCCCGATCTCGCTGCCACATCGCCCAGCTTCGCAATTGATCCTCCACCCGCGACGCCTCCCTGTCGTGGCGAGGCACCTGCTGTCGTCTCCACGGGCAGCACGAGCCGGGTCGAGGTCGTCTGCGAGATGAAGTAGCGCCAGCCGGGACGCCAGTCAAACCACGCCAGAAGAAACGTCCGCAATTGCCGCGGAGCGGCTCTACCGGATCTGCCGCGGTGAGCGTGAAACGCTACGCGGCCATCCGCATCTGCCGCCGTCCGCCCGAAGCCTGACGTCTCAGGTGTGGTCGGATGCGACGCGCGACCCGAGCTTGCGAGAACCGGGAGATCCCCGGCTAGCGAACGGGCCCTCGCCGGGTCGCCATAGGTCCCGGCGGGATGTCTGATGCATAGGGTCGTAGATGTTCAGCATGGCGATCTCAGGTCCGCTCAGCTCGCCCGCTTCCGGGTTCGTGACGATCGCCCCAGGGCGAAGCGGATGGTCAGGCCGACGTCTGCACCCTAATTGGGGAGGTGGTCGATCGGCACCATCTTCGACTTGCTGCGACCCAGCACGTCGATCCATCCACCCATGACGTACTCGACCCCTTGGCCGGCCAAGTCGGCGGCCAGCGCGACATGGTCGGCCTGCTGATCGGTGATCGTGTCCATCGGTGGTTCTCCAGTGCTCGCGGTTGAACTCGGATCGGACTGCGGTCAGAACGGGAAGGTCGGGACGGGCGCCGGGCCGAGCGGCGGCTGCTCGATGCGGCCGCGCTCCACCCGGCCCGCGATCGCCGCGACCACCCGATCGACCAACCGGCGGCCGGCCGTCGCGGTGGCCTGCGACGGGCGGCCGGTGACGCCGTTGCGCGACAGCGCCGGCGCCGTGTACCGGAACACCAGCTCGTCGGTGCGGTCGACGTCGTCGGCGTCGCCAATCCGGTCGATGCGCACGAGCTGTGGCGCGACGGCCAGCATGATCGAGGTCTCGGCCGCATTGGCGTGGATGTCCGTACCGTCCTCGGTGACCTCCGCGGTCACCTCGGAGTCGACGGCCCACCAGTCGACGATCCCGACGCGCAGCTGCGGGGCGGTGAGCCGGATGGTGTCGGTGGCCACGCCGAGCGCGGCAGTGTTTCCGAGATGGGAGTTGACGAACAGCAACCGGCGGAGGCCGGAGAACGCCGCCCACCGCACGTAGGTGTGGACGATGCCGACGAGCAGATCAGGGGTGAGAGACAGCGTTCCGGGCAACACGGTCCCGTGGCCATAGCTGACGCCGAGCGCGATGGGCGGCAGCACAAGCGCGCCGGTGGCCGCTGCGACGCGCTCACAAAGGGCGGTGGCGACGATGGTGTCGGTGCCGGTGGGCAGGTGGGGTCCGTGCTGCTCGACCGCGCCGACCGGGACCAGCCCGACGTGCTCGCCGGCGGCGTCGGCCGCGAGAGCCGTGCCCAGATCGGGCCAGGCCAGTTCGGCCCAGTTGGCCGGACCGGAACCGTCGCTCGGTCGCACCGGGTCAGTCGGACGGGGCATCGGCGAGTCCGACCTGCAGCGGGTTGAAGGCGACGCGCTCCCGGAACGTCGGCCACCGGGGGGCCAGTTCGGCAGTGATCATCCGGCCGATGGGGGCGGCAATGCAGAGACCGTCCAGCGACTCGCCCCCGATCGCCCGGACGGCGAGGTCGGCCGCCATCTGCCCGATACCGGGGCTGTCGATGTCCCAGGTGCCGTGATGGAGTCCGGCCCGGACGAGCTCGACCACGGCCGGCGTGCCGTTGCGCGACACCGTCTTCATCTCCCCCAGCCGGCCGGCCTCGCGCAGCGCCTCGATCGCGCCGAGCGTCGTCTCGTCATTGAAGGGGATCAATCCGTCGAGCTGGTCGAAGTCGGCCAGGAGGTTCGCGGTTTTCTCCTTGCCGCCGGACGCGACGTCGGTGGTGTTCTTATACCGCGGGTCCTCGGGGTCGTTCACCCGGGTGATCCCGCTGATCTGCAACCCGTAAAGGAGTCCGGCCATCAGCTCGTTGTCGTCAACGACATCCGGGCCGCCGACGACGGCTACGCGGGCACCGTCCGGCAATAGCGAAGCGAGGTACTCGCTGATGTAGACGCCGTGGTTGAAGTTGGGGTAGACGATCGATGCGTCGACGGCGAAACGAGGTCGTTCGAGCGTGATCACGGGAATGCCGTCGGCCCGCGCGACCTCGACGGCCGGCCCGGGCACGTCCGGGTCGACCACCCAGATGACGATCGCGTCCACCCCCACCGTGACGGCATCCCGCACCGCGGCATCGGCCTGCGTGCGCCAGTTCGGATCGGCGAAGTCGGCATACAAGACGCGCAGCTCGATGCCGTGCTCGGCCAGGCGGCTCTCCAGGCCGTGCGCCAGCGCGTCGACCGCGGCGTTCGCTCCGTAGGGCATCGGATTCAGGTAGAGCACGCGCATCTAGGCCTCCGCCAGGTGGGCGGGCAGCGCGGCCGAGAGCACTTCACATCCGGCTTCGGTGACGACGACCTGCTGCTCGAAGACGAAGATGCCCGCGAGTCCCCCGTCGGGGTGCGGCGGCGAGAGGATCGGCTCCAGACACAGCACCATGCCGGGGCGGAGGTTGACGTCCTCGTTCGGGTCGTCCGGTCGCTGGATGATCGGCCGTTCCCAGAGCTCGAGTCCGATGCCGTGCCCGCCGACCACCCCTACCGGGTCGTCGACGCCGGCCGCGGCCACGCTGGCCTCGGCCGTGGCGAGCAACTGCGACACCAACCGGCCGGGCCGGGTGGCGGCGACCATCGCCCGGGTGGCCTCGGCCGCGGCCTCGGCGTAGCGGCGGTCCTCGGCCCGCAGCGGACCGATGCCGATGAGCCGGAGGATGTCGGACACATAGCCGTCGCTCGCCCCGCCACCGTCGACGAAGACGATGTCGCCCGCGGCCAGCGGACGATCGGAAGCCGGAGTGTCGACGAGTGGGTAGCGATCGCGGCCCGATACGCAGTTGACGAACAACGGGCGCGTGCCGGCGGTACTGCCATTCGCATACATCGTCGAACTGATGATCGACACCAGCTCCTTCTCGGTCATACCCGGCTTCGCCGCGGCGATGCCGGCCGCGTAGCCGGCGACCGCCGCGCCGACCGAACGCCGAAGCCGTTCGATCTCGAGCGGGCTCTTGAGCATCCGCACCGCGTGCCACAGCGCACTGGCGTCGCGCGGCTCGTCGCCGCCGAGCCGGAGCAGCTGCGCCGCAAGGAACTGGGGTACGGCCATGAAGCTGCCCGGCCCGTATTCGAAGCCGATGCGACCGCCGGCGGCCCCCACGTCGGCGAGGTGACCGGCCACCAGGCCGGGCAACTCGTCGACGCGGGTGTAGCTGACGGTGCCCGACACCCAGGCGGTGCCTACCGCGCAGCCGCCGTCGAACACCGAGCCGGCCAACAGGGACCGTCTCGGGTCGCGAGTGGCGACGAACACCGTCGGCAGCCAGCGACCCACCGCCCACACCACCGAGTTGTAACCAGTGAAGTAGCGAACCGGCTCCTCCTGCGTGAAGACGATCGCGTCGAAGGCGTACTCGTCCATCAACACGGCAAGGCGGGCGTGGCGGCGCCGGTACTCCTCGATCGGGAAGTCGAGGCTGACCGGAACGCGTTCGCCGAGATCCACACCGTTGCCGTCCAGGTTCTCGATCGCCGCCAGCGCCGCGTCGAAGTTCACCGGCCGACCGTGTCCTTCGCGCCGACGCGCTTGCGCAGAACCAGCAGCCACCAGAGGGCACCGACCACGATCACGCCGATGCCGAGCTCCTCGATCACCGGCAGCGGGCCGAGGTCCGGGTTGGTAGCGGCCCGGGGCCACGCCGCGTCGAGCAGGATGCCGACCGTCCACACCAGGCCGACGACGCTCAGCGGTAGCCCCCACCGGCCGAGGCTGAACTTGGCATCGGTCCTGGGCCAGCCCTGCAGCCGGTGCCGGATCAGGGGCACGAGGACCAGGATGTACG
>JAVHVL010000654.1:0-9187 GCA_032160565.1 Pseudonocardiales bacterium
TCCAGGCAGCGAACGAGTGATCACTGGCTTAGGCTGCCGCTCGTGAGACGTCTGCTCGTAGTGGTCGCCCTTGCTGCCGTCGGGTTGACGGCGTGCACCGGTGGCGCCGCCGACAACCCCACCGTGACGTCGACGGTGGACGAGACGATCACCAGCACCGTGACGCATACCCCCTCCGCGGGCGCGACCTTCAGGCCGAAGCCGGCGGCGACGGTCGCACCGCTGCCCCCCGGGCAGGCGCCGGCGGCGGGTGAGGTGGAGAAAGCCTGCCCGTACATCCTCTCCTCGCAGGACCAGGGGCCGGTGAGCATGGCCGACTTGGAGGGTGACCGGGTGTACCGCACCACCGTCCTCACCGGCATGAAGCCGGTCGGGTGCCGCTTCTACTTCTGGTCCGGCCCGTACCAGGCGATCGCCGAGATCGCGACACAGGCGTTCCCTTCGGCGCGCGCCGCGCACGACGCCATGGTGCTGACGGCGCAGGCCGGCCGGAACGCCCAGGGTTATCCCAACCTGCTCAAGGGCATCGACGCGGTCAGCTACCAGACGAAGTTCTTGGGCGGCGACGGCGACAACGACTGGGGCTGCGTCTTCGCCAAGGGCAAGCTCATGGTCACCGTCCGTACCCAGCGCACCGACACCTCGCTGAACGCACGGCTGATCGTGAAGGCGATCGCGCCCAGGATGTGAGCGCCGGAAGCGCCGTCGGAGGGCCATGGGAGGATTGAGCGGCCGGAATCCCCCGATGAACGATGGAGTTCACTTCGTGTCTGCCACTCAGATCGCCACGCTGCACACCTCCGCCGGTGACATCCGTGTCCTGCTGTACGGCAACCACGCGCCGAAGACGGTGCGCAACTTCGTGGAGCTCGCCGAGGGTTCGCGGGAGTGGACGCATCCGGCCACCGGCGCGAAGACCACCGACCGGCTCTACGACGGCACGGTCTTCCACCGCGTGATCGCCAACTTCATGATCCAGGGCGGCGACCCGCTCGGCCGCGGCACCGGCGACCCGGGCTACAAGTTCGCCGACGAGTTCCACCCCGAGCTGTCCTTCGACCGCCCGTACCTGCTGGCGATGGCCAACTCCGGCCCGAACTCGAACGGCTCGCAGTTCTTCATCACCGTCGCGCCCACCACGTGGCTGACCCGCAAGCACACCATCTTCGGCGAGGTTGCCGACGCCGACAGCCGCGCGGTCATCGACGCCATCGCCACCACCCCCACCGGCCCGGGGGACCGGCCGAAGCAGGACATCGTGATCTCGTCCGTGACCATCGAACCGGCCGAGGGTCAGGCGTCATCCGGCGAATGAGCCACCCCTCCGCGGCGGAACCCCAGGCGGCACGCTGTTACCGCCACCCCAACCGCGAGGCGCTGGTGCGCTGCACCCGGTGCGAGCGCCCGATCTGCCCGGAGTGCATGCGGCCGGCATCCGTCGGCTTCCACTGCCCCGACGACGTCGGGCTGGCGGCGAAGACCGTCCGCGCCCCGCGGACCGCGGTCGGGGCCAGCCTGGTGAACTCGCCGCCGTTGGTCACCATCGCGCTGGCGCTCGCCAACATCGTCGTGTACCTCGTCGTCGCATCGCAGGCGGTAGGTGGTTTCCTGCAGCCGGGCGACGGCTCGTCGCGGCTGTTCACGGACTGGCAGCTGTTCCCGCCGGCGATCTACCACCAGAACCACTATTACGTGCTGCTCACCTCGGCGTTCCTGCACGTGAGCGTGCTGCACATCTTCTCCAACATGCTGGCCCTCGCAATCATCGGGCCGCCACTGGAGCGGCTACTCGGCCGCCGGCGCTTCGCCGCGGTTTACCTGCTCGGCGCGCTGGGCGGCTCGGCGGCGGTATACGCGTGGGGGCAGGTGCACACGCCGGAGGTCGGCGCATCGGGGGCCATCTTCGGACTGTTCGCGGCGTCCCTGGTGCTGGTGCGCAAGCTCGGGCTGGACCCGCAGTGGCTCATCGGCATCATCGTGCTGAACTTCGTGCTGACGTTCTCGGTGCACAACATCTCGAAGCTCGGGCACGTCGGCGGCTTCGTCGCCGGCGCCGGTGCCGCGCTGGCGATCGGCGGGCTGCCGCAGGCGCGGGCCCGGCTGAGCCTGCGCACCCAGCTGCTCGGCCTCGCCGCCGTCGCCGTGGTCATCGGCATCGTCGTCGCGGTGCGCCCCGCGACGTTCCCCGCGTCGGCCTAGCCGCCGTGGTTGAGTGGCACGTTGCCCGTTGAGTGGCGCGCTACACCGCGCCATTCAGGGCCAAAGGCGCCACTCATCGGGGAGGGCGGGGATCCATCGCGGCGATCAGCCCGGCCACGGCCTCCGGGTCCGCGCCGAGCGCGCGGCGGCTGAACACCGCGAGGGTGTCACCGGCGTCGACCTCCAACGTCACGCTGCGCAGCCCGAGGCGATTGCGCCCCTCGGCCCGAACGCTCTCGACGTCGCTCCAGTCGATCCGGGCCCGTACCTGCGGCGTGCGGATAACCAGCCCGTCGGCGGACGCGGTGAGGCGCGGCCAGAACAGCAGGTCCGTCACCGCATAGGCGAGCAGCAGCGCGGCCGCCCCGCCGAACAGGACCCGGCCCGGGCCGTCGGGTGACAGCACCGCCGCTGCCGCGGCCACGAAGGCGAGCACTCCGGTGACCGCCGTCAACCGCCGGTCCGGGCCGAACCGGCAGACGGGGGCCCGCTGCATCATGAACCGGGTGTCCTCGTCCACAGGGTTATCCCCACCTGGGGACTACTTACAACCGTGTAATCACAGGCGTGGAAAACGCTGTGGATTTCCGACTTATCGCCACCGAACGGCCATGACCAGGCCGACGAGCATGATCCCGAAGCCGACCGCGAAGTTCCACGAGCCCAGGTCGTTCATGAAGCCGATGTGGTTGGCGGCGAGGTAGTAGACGACGAGGTACGCCAGCCCGATCACCAGGACGATGCCCATCACGACCGGGTACCAGGTCGGGCTCGGCCGGACGGCCTTGCCCGTCGGGGCTGCTGCCGAATGCACCCGAACCGGCGCGTCGCTCTTCTTGCGGACCTTGGACTTGGGCACGTCGATCTCCTGGTTGAACGCCATCCGGGGCACGCCCGGACGGGTGGCCGTACGGCGGCCTACGCGGGTTAGCGTAGACGGCGCACCGCACCATGGTGCAGGGCCGGGATTCAGGACATGCCGGGAACCGGCGATGCGGGAGGTGAGAGCGTGCGAATCGACGTGCCGCCGCGGCTGCGCGCCTCGCTGCGCCGCAACCGGTCCCGCTGGCAGGTGCTGGTCCCCGTGGTGTGCCTGCTGGCCGGCTTCGGGTTCGCGACGAGCGCGCGGGATTCCCGCGGGACGGAGCTGCGACCGGCGTCGACGGCTGATCTCGCCGACCTGGTGCGCAAGGCCGAGACGCAGGTGAAGGACGGCGACCGGGCGCTGACCGCTCTCCAGGCGCAGGTGTCGGCGGCGGCAAGCTCGGCGGGCGCAGGCGACTCGGAAGTGGCGGCGGCGCAGGCGAAGGTGAAGCCGCTGACCGCACCCGGCGGGCTGACCGCGGTACGCGGGCCGGGGATCGTGGTCGTCCTCAACGACGCGGCCGGCCAGCCCGCGAGCGGTGCGGTCGACCCCAACCAGCTGGTGGTGCACCAGTCCGACCTGCAGGCAGTGGTGAATGCGCTGTGGGGCGGCGGTGCGGAGGACATGACGATCGCCGGTCAACGCGTGATCGCGACGAGCGCGGTGCGGTGCGTGGGAAATACCCTCCTGCTGAACGGAGAGGTCTACTCCCCGCCATTTCGGGTTGCGGCCATCGGGCCGTACCGGACAATGCAGAGCAGACTCGATGCTTCGCCGGGCGTGACGCTGTTCAAGGAAGCGGCGCAGTTCTACGGCTTGGGCTACACCGTCGAGGCGCAGCAGCAGCTGGAGCTGCCGGCGTACAAGGGGCCGGTAGGGCTGGCTTACGCAACGGCGAAGACCAAGTGAATGAGGGCGACGATGGATGACGGCGAGGGCGACGCGAGCACCGATTCGTCGAGCGTGGCAGGCGAGGCGGGCGCCGAGTCGGCAGTAGCGACCGAGGCGCCACCGGGCGAACCGGCGCGTGGCTCGCATCGCGCGGCGGCGTCGGGCACCGCGCCGGGCGACTGGGTGCGGTTCGTGCTGCGTGGCATCGGGCAGACCCTGATCACCGGCGGGCTGGTGATCCTGCTGTTCGTCGTCTACGAGGTGTACGTCACCAACGTCTTCGCGCACCGCCTACAGGTACGCGTGCACAACGCCCTCGAGAACGAGTGGGCCAGCGGAAAGGATCCGTTGGCACTGCCGGGAACCAACCAGTCCGGCATCCCGCTCGGCTCCGGCATCGCGAACCTGTACATCCCCCGCTTCGGCAAGGACTACGCGTTCACGGTGGTGCAGGGCACCGACGACGCGGCCCTGGAGAAGGGGCCGGGGCACTACGTCGGCACGGCACTGCCCGGGCAGACGGGCAACTTCGCCGTGGCCGGTCACCGCGTCGGCAAGGGCGAGCCGTTCCTCAACCTCGACCACCTGCGCCCTGGTGACGGCGTGATCGTCGAGACCGAGTCCAACTGGTACGTCTACGTCGTCGAGGGTGATGCGAAGACCGGTGACCTCAGCGCGACGGACTTCAACAAGGTTCCCGGTCGAGAGATCGTCAACCCGTCCGACGGGCAGGTGATCCTGCCCGTGCCGGACAACCCCGGTCTGTCCCCGACCGCGCATGACCGGTACATGACGATGACCACCTGCCACCCGAAGTTCACCGCCGCCCAGCGAATGGTGGTCCACGCGCAGCTGCAACCGGGTAGCACGGTGCCGCGCACCGGCGACCAGATGCCGAAATCGATCAATGCGCTCTACGACAAGGCAGGTCTCTGATGTACACCTGGATCTGGCGGCACCTTCCGGGTGCGCTGCCGTTGCGGATGCTGCAGGTGCTCCTCCTCGTGGCAGCGGTCAGCGCGCTGCTGCTGTTCGTGGTGTTTCCCTGGATCGCGCCGCACCTGCCGATCAACAACGTCACCGTGAACGGGCACTGATGGCGGCGCGGATCCTCGTCGTCGACAACTACGACAGCTTCGTCTACAACCTGGTGCAGTACCTCGGCCAGCTGGGCGCCGAGGTCGAGGTGCGGCGCAACGACGCCGTGGCGCCGGAGGAGCTGGACGGCCTGGGCGTGGACGGCGTGTTGATCTCGCCCGGCCCGGGCACGCCGCAGCAGGCCGGCAACTCGATGGCGCTGGTCGAGGCGTGCGCGACCCGGGAGCTGCCGCTGTTCGGCGTGTGCCTCGGACACCAGGCGATCGGTGCGGTGTACGGCGCGTCGATCGTCCGCGCGCCGGAGCTGCTACACGGCAAGACGAGCGAGGTGCTGCACGACGGCGGCGGCGTGCTCGCCGGGCTGCCCACGCCACTCACCGCCACGCGGTACCACTCGCTGACGGTGGAGGAATCCGAGCTACCGCCGGAGATCGAGGTGACCGGGCGCACCGCGTCCGGCGTGGTGATGGCACTGCGGCATCGCAGCCTGCCGATCGACGGCGTGCAGTTCCACCCGGAGTCGGTGCTCACGCAGGGTGGCCACCGGATGGTGGCGAACTGGCTGGTGCGGTGCGGAGCGTCTGTCGACGACGCACGGGTCGAGGAGCTCGGTGCCGAGGTGGAGGCATTGCGCGCCACCGCCTTCGCCACCGGGTGAGCTCAACCGACCCGGCTGCCGGTGCGCCACACCTGCGCGACGATCGGCACGCCCGGGCGGTAGGCAAGATGCACCGGACTGGGCGCGTCGAGCACCAGGAGGTCGGCGCGCATGCCCGGGGCGATGGCGCCGATGTCCTTGCGCCGTAAGGCTTTTGCGCCTCCAGCGGTCGCGGCGTGCACGGCCTCGGCGGGCGTCATCCCCATCTCGCGGACGGCGAGCGCGACGGCCAGCGGCATGGCCGTCGAGTAGGCCGAGCCGGGGTTGCAGTCGGTCGCCAGCGCGATGTCGACGCCGGCATCGAGCAGCCGGCGCGCGTCGGGGTAGGGCGAGCGGGTGGAGAACTCGGCAAGTGGCAGCAGGGTGGCCACCGTGTCCGAGCCGGCGAGGGCATCGACGTCCGCATCGCTGAGGTGCGTGCAGTGGTCGGCGCTTGCGGCCCCTAGCTCGACGGCCAGCTGCGCACCGGGTCCGGCGGCGAGCTGGTTGGCGTGCACGCGGATGCCGAGGCCGCGGGCCGCGCCCGCCGTCAGGACGACGCGCGTCTCGTCGGCGTCGAAGGCGCCGTCCTCGCAGAACGCATCGACCCAGCGCGCATGCGGCGCGCACGCGTCGAGCATCGGCCCGACGAGCAGGTCCAGGTAGTCCTCGCGGGAGACGTCGCGGGGAACGACGTGCGCGCCCAGGAACGTCGTCTCGTCGGTGAACTCACCGGCGACGAGCAGCGAGCGCCGCTCCGTGTCGACGTCGAGCCCGTACCCCGACTTGCACTCGAATGTGGTGACGCCGGCGGCGAGCAGTTCGGCTACCAGCCGGGCCGTGTTGGCGCGCAGCTGCGCGTCACTCGCGGCGCGCGTGGCGGTCACGGTGGTGTGGATTCCCCCCGCTGCGTATGGGGTTCCGGCCATGCGGGCGTTGAACTCCGCGGTACGGTCGCCGGCAAAGACGAGGTGGGCGTGCGAGTCGACGAACCCGGGGATGACCGCGCGGCCGGCGACATCGATCCGTTCATCGGCGACCGGCGCGCTCCTCGCCCCGCCGACCCACGCGATGTGCTCGCCGTCGAGGATGATTGCGGCGTCGGCGATCTCGCCGAGCTCCGGGTGCTGAGTGGCCAGCAGGGCGATCCCGGTGATCAGGGTCGTCACTCGGTAGCTGCCCGCGCTGCCGCCTTCATCTGCTGCTTGTGCGTGCGTACCGCCTTCAGCGAGTCGGCGTCGACGACGTCGGCGATGGAACGCCGCGAACCGTCGGCGCCGTAGTCACCGGCCGCCTCGCGCCAGCCCGGCGGGCGCACGTCGAACTGCTTGCCGAGCAGCGCGGTGAAGATCCTGGCCTTCTGCGGTCCAAAGCCGGGCAGCTGCCCGACCCGCTGGACGAGGTCGGCGCCGGATGCGGCGCCCTGCCAGACGGCTGCCGGATCGCCGTCGAAGCGCTGGACGAGCATGCGGGCCAGATCCTGTACCCGCTTGGCCATCGCGGCCGGGAAGCGGTGCAGCGCGGGCGGGCGGCGGAACAGCTCCTCGAGTGCGTCCGCGTCGTAGCCGGCGACGGCGTGGACGTCGAGCGTGCCGCCGAGCCGCTCGCGCAGCACCTCGGGGGAGGTGAAGGCCTTCTCCATCGGTATCTGCTGGTCCAGCAGCATGCCGATCAGCAGTGCGAACGGGTCGCGGTCGAGGAGCTCGTTCGCTTCGGGCGTCGTCGCCAGGAACATTCGTAGATCCCACCACACCGGCGAGATCCCGTCATGCCCGGAACTTCCTGCGGTTGCGGCAGCCGTAGCCGCCGATGCGCAGGAAGATCAGGGGGGTCACACTGACTGCGTGACCGAGCGCATCGTCGTCGGGGCAGCCATCCTCGATCGAGGCCGGGTGCTGGCCGCTCTGCGCAGCGCGCCGTCGGCCAGTGCCGGACAGTGGGAGTTCCCGGGCGGGAAGGTCGAGCCGGGCGAGTCCGACGCCGACGCGCTGGTACGGGAGTGCCGCGAGGAGCTGGGCATCGAGATCGGCGTCCGTTCCCTGTTGGGCACGCAGCCACTGGGTGAGGGGGTCAAGCTGCGGCTGTACGCAGCTGAGCTGCTCTTCGGAGAGCCGATGGCGCTGCAGGATCACGGTGACGTCCGCTGGTTCCGGGCCGCCGACCTGGGCACCGTGCCCTGGCTCGCCGCTGACCGCGACCTGCTTCCCGCTGTTCGCGAGCAGCTGCGCTACTAGCGCATCACTGCTCGCGCATCGGCACCCGCACGCCGCGCTGGTCCGCCACCTCCGCCGCCCGCTCGTAACCGGCGTCGACGTGGCGGATCACGCCCATGCCCGGGTCGTTGGTGAGGACGCGCTCCAGCTTCTGCGCCGCGAGCGCCGTGCCGTCGGCGACGGTGACCTGGCCGGCGTGGATCGATCGCCCCATGCCGACGCCGCCGCCGTGATGGATCGACACCCAGGTGGCGCCGCTGGCGACGTTGACCATCGCGTTCAGCAGCGGCCAGTCGGCGATCGCGTCCGAGCCGTCGGCCATCGCCTCCGTCTCGCGGTACGGGGAGGCGACCGAACCGCAGTCCAGGTGGTCGCGGCCGATCACGATCGGCGCGCCGACCTCGCCGGACGCGACGAGCTCGTTGAACGCGAGGCCGGCGCGATCGCGCTCGCCGTAGCCCAGCCAGCAGATGCGCGCGGGCAGCCCCTGGAACTGCACGCGTTCCCGTGCCATCCGGATCCAGCGGGCCAGCGGCTCGTTGTCGGGGAAGAGCTCGAGGACGGCGCGGTCGGTACGCGCGATGTCCTTCGGATCGCCGGACAGCGCCGCCCAGCGGAACGGGCCCTTGCCCTCGCAGAACAGCGGCCGGATGTAGGCCGGGACGAACCCCGGGAAGGCGAATGCCCTTGTGTAACCGGCAAGTTGGGCCTCACCACGGATCGAGTTGCCGTAGTCGAAGACCTCGGCCCCCTTGTCCATGAAGCCCACCATCGCCTCGACGTGACGCGCCATCGACGCGCGGGCGCGGCCGGTGAACTCTTCGGGCTTGCGCGCGGCGTAGTCGTGCCAGTCGTCGAAGTCCACGCCGATCGGCAGGTAGCTCAGCGGGTCGTGCGCGGATGTCTGGTCGGTCACGATGTCGATCGGCGCGTCGTTGGCGAGCAGCTGCGGGACGAGCGATGCGGCGTTGCCGAGCAGCCCGATGGAGAGCGGCGTGCGCGCATCGCGGGCCTCGACAGCGAGCTGCAGGGCGTGCTGCGTCGAGGTGGCCTCGACGTCCAGGTAGCGGTGCTCGATACGTCGCTGGATGCGCGAGTGGTCGACATCGATGCAGATCGCGACGCCGTCGTTCATGGTGACCGCAAGCGGCTGCGCGCCGCCCATACCGCCGAGGCCGGCAGTCAACGTGATCGTGCCGGCGAGCGTCCCGTTGAAGCGTTTCGCCGCCACCGCCGCGAATGTCTCGTAGGTGCCCTGCAGGATGCCCTGCGTGCCGATGTAGA
>JAVHVL010000027.1:0-5852 GCA_032160565.1 Pseudonocardiales bacterium
GGTCAAGCGCCGCTTCATCCAGCAGCGGCTGATCCCGGCGTTCCTGGAGCCGCGCTCCACCGTCGTGCAGCCGGTGTCGACGGCGTGGTCATGCACTCGGCCACGCAGATCCCGCACATCCTCCGCACCATGCTCGCGCTCACTCTCGGCATCGCGGAGCAGAAGGTCCGCGTCGTGGCGCCGGACGTCGGCGGCGGTTTCGGCGGGAAGCTGCAGGTGACGCCGGAGGAGATCATCACCACGCTCGTGGCGCGCAAGCTCGGCAAGCCCGCGAAGTACACCGAGTCGCGCTCCGAATCGCTGATGTCGGCGCATCACGGCCGCGACCAGATCCAGGACGTCACGATCACCGCGAAGCCGGACGGCACGGTCACCGGGCTGGACGTTCACCTGTTCGCCGACATGGGCGCCTACCTGCGGCTGGTCACGCCCGGCGTACCGATCCTGGGCGCCTTCATGTACAACGCGATCTACAAGATCCCCGCGTACCGGTTCACCTGCGAAGGCGTGTTCACCACCAAGACGCCGACGGACGCCTATCGCGGCGCCGGTCGCCCCGAGGCGACGTTCGCCATCGAGCGGATCATGGACGAGCTGGCCGCCGAGCTCGGCATGGACCCGATGGAGCTGCGGCGCAAGAACTGGATCCGCCACGAGGAGTTCCCGTTCACGACGGTCTGCGGCCTCACCTACGACAGCGGCAACTACGAGGCGGCCACCGACAAGGCGCTCGAGCTGATCGGCTGGGACGCGCTGCGCGCCGAGCAGAAACAGCGGCGCGAGCGCAACGACCCCGTACAGCTCGGACTCGGCATCTCCACATTCACCGAGATGTGCGGCCTGGCGCCGTCGCGGGTGCTCGGCTCGCTCGACTACGCCGCGGGCGGCTGGGAGAGCGCGTCGATCCGCGTGCTGGCCACCGGCAAGGTCGAGGTGGTCACCGGGGCGAGCGCGCACGGTCAGGGGCACGAGACGGCGTTCAGCCAGATTGTCGCCGACCGCTTGGGCGTGCCGTACGAGGACGTGGAGGTCATCCACGGCGACACCCAGACCTCGGCGAAGGGGATGGACACCTACGGCTCCCGGTCACTCACAGTCGGTGGTATCGCCATCGTGCACGCGGCGGACAAGGTGATCGCGAAGGCGCGCGCGATCGCCGCGCACCTGCTCGAGGCGAACGCGGATGACCTCGAGTTCGAGGCCGGCGCATTCAACGTGAAGGGCTCGCCCGGCTCCTCGGTGTCGATGGCGGACATCGCCTTCGCCACGTTCACGGCGCACAACCTGCCCGACGGCGTGGAGCCGAGCCTCGACTCCGACGCCACGTTCGACCCGGACAACTTCTCCTTCCCGCACGGCACGCACCTGTGCGCGGTGGATGTCGACACCGAGACGGGCCGTACGACGATCCGCAAGTACGTCTGCGTCGACGACATCGGCGTCCAGGTCAACCCGTTGATCGTCGAGGGGCAGGTGCACGGCGGCCTCACCCAGGGCATCGCCCAGGCACTGTACGAAGAGGCCGTGTACGACGACGACGGCAACCTCACCACCGGCACGTTCGTCGACTACACGCTGCCGTCGGCGGCGGATCTTCCGTCCTTCGTCACGGAGCGAACCGAGACGCCGTCCACGACGAACCCGCTCGGCGTCAAGGGCGTCGGCGAGGCCGGCACCATCGCCTCGACACCGGCGGTGGTCAATGCGATCGTCGACGCGCTGCGCCCGTTCGGCGTCAACGACATCCGGATGCCGGCGACGCCGGAGCGGGTGTGGCGCGCCGTGCACGGTGGCGGCGACGGCGGGCGAGCCGAGCGGGGCACCACGGCCTACGGCGGCGCCAGTACGCCGGTCACCGACGGCGCTGGCCCGGAAGGAGGCCGGCTGTGATCCCGGCGGCGTTCGACTACGTGCGCCCGTCGTCCATCGCGGAGGCGGTGACGGCGATCGGCGAGGCCGGAGAGGACGGCAAGATCCTCGCCGGCGGGCAGTCGCTCATCCCGGTGCTGCGGCTGCGGCTGGCCTACCCGTCCACCCTTGTCGACGTGGGGCGGGTGCCGGAGCTGCGTGGCGTGCGCGACGACGGCGACGCGATCGTGATCGGTGCGATGACGACGCATCACGACGTCATGCACGACGCGCTGGTCCAGGAGCATGCGCCGCTGATCGCGCAGGCCACGGAGACGGTCGCCGATCCGCAGGTGCGCCACCGCGGCACGTTCGGCGGGTCGCTGGCGCACGCCGACCCGGCCGGCGACCTCGGCTCGGTCGCGCTGGCGCTGGAGTGTGACTTCGTCGCCACCGGGCCGGGCGGCGAGCGCCGCATCGCCGCGCGGGACTTCTTCGTCGACTACCTGACGACGGCCCTGCGGCCGGACGAGCTGCTCACCGCGATCCGGGTACCGAAGCTCGGCGCGGGTTGGTCGTCGCACTACGAGAAGTTCAACCGGGTGGCGCAGGCGTGGTCGATCGTCGGCGTGGCGGCTCTCGTGCAGCGGAAGAACGGCTCGATCACCGCGGCTCGGATCGGATTGACGAACATGGGGAACACGCCCCTGCGGGCCGGCGCCGTCGAGCAGGCACTGGCCGGGGCGGACGCGTCCGCCGAGGCGGTGGCGGCCGCTGCCGAGCACGCCGCCGAGGGGACCAGCCCGCCGTCCGACCTGTCCGGCAAGGCCGACTACCGTGAGCACCTCGCCCGTGTACTCACGAGGAGAGCGGTCCTCGCCGCGGCAGGGAGCTAGACAGTGCAGCTGGAGCACACCTTCACCGTCCCGGTCGGTATCGACGAGGCGTGGCGGGTGCTGCTCGACATCGAGCAGGTCGCGCCGTGCATGCCCGGCGCCTCGCTCGACTCCGTCGACGGCGACGACTTCACCGGAACGGTGAAGGTGAAGCTCGGCCCGATCAGCCTTACCTACAAGGGCAAAGCCAGCTTCATCGAGAAGGACGCGGCCGCGCACCGGGCGGTGATCGACGCCCGGGGTCGCGACGCCCGCGGCAACGGCACGGCCACCGCCAAGGTCACCGCCACGCTCACCGAGGAGGGCAGCTCGACGAAGGTCGACGTCACCACCGACCTGGACATCACCGGCAAGCCGGCCCAGTTCGGCCGCGGCGTCATGGTGGACGTGGGCAACAAGCTGATCGGCCAGTTCGCCGACTGCCTGGCCGGGACACTGGCCGGGACGCAGGCCGGGACACTGGCCGGGAGCGAACCCGCCGTGACGCCGACGCCGGAGCCGCCGGCCGGACCGGCGGTCACGCCACAGCTGGCGGCCCGCCCCGTCGCCGTGGGTGGCTCCGCGGACGACATCGAGCCGATCAACCTGATCCAGTCCGCCGGACCGGCGATCGCGAAGCGGGTGGCGCCGGTAGTGGCGCTGCTCGTACTGGTCGTGATCCTGCTGCGCCGGCGCAGGCGCTGAGTCAGCTCGCGGCTGAGTCAGCACACGGCTGAGTCAGCTCGCGGCGGTGGCAGCCGCGCGGCGGCGAACCACTCGACTATCTGCTCGCCGGCAAGCGCCCCCACGCCGGCGGTCACCGCCACGTGCGGCGCCGTCCAGCCGGCGGCCGCCAACTCGCCGTGCCGCGGCCGGATGCCGAGGTCGGCGCCGGTGAGCAGGTCCAGGTCCAGCAGCGAGTCCCCCGCGGCGAGCACCGCCTCGGCGTCGACGCGGCGGGCGATCTCGGCGACGGCGGCGCCCTTCGTGAGCTGGTGCGGCACCCAGTACAGCTTGCGGCCCTGAGCCGAGACGCGCCAGCCACGCTCCGCCGCCCAGGCCGACTCCTCCGCGACGAACCCGCTGGGGAGCGACTCCGCGCGCACAACGGCGTAGCAGAACAGATCGGCGACGTTGCGCAGCGCCGCCGTCCACTGCGGCAGGCAGGCACCTGCCACGTGCCGCCATACCTCGTCGAGCGCCGCCCCGGTCAGCCGGGCCGCCACTGCGGCGGACCAGGACGGCTCGGCAACCCCGTCCACAAGGAGCAGCCCGCCGTTCGCCGCGACGGCGTATCGGGATCCGGGCAGCGCCACGCGGGACAGCTGCTCGGGCGAGCGCGACGTGACAGGCACGAACGTGGTGTGCTCGGCGAGGCGCGCCAGCCCCGCGGCTGCCGCGTCGGTCATGAAGCCGGCGGGCACGCCGTCGATCCGCTCCACGCAGGTGAGCGCCGCGGCCGCCAGCGCCGAGGAGCGGGCCGAGTAGAGGAGCGTGCCGTCCAGGTCGCTCGCCACGAGGACGCTCACCCGGCAAGCCCGGCACGGGTGAGGGCGGGGCGGATCAACCCGACGCAGCTGTAGGGCAACCCGTCGACGGCGACCACCTCCGCGCCCCGCTGGCGCGCGAGCAGCAGCACGTGGGCGAGCCGGTCGGCGGCGTCCGGGCGGATGAGGATCCGCCACGGCACCCGGCGCAGGAGCACCCTTGTGGTCTCCCCGACGCCCGGCTTGATCAGGTTGAGGTCGGTCACCCCGTGCCGTCCGGCGATCTCCGTCACCGCGGCCCAACCGCCCCACGTGGGGCGGCGGTCGGCCTCGCGCGCCGCAGGCAAGTCGCGGGTGACGTCGTCGGCCACCGTGGCGAACTCGGCGCTCACCGCATCGAGGAACGTCGCGGAGACGTCGTCGCCGGCCAGCGCGGCGTAGAACTTTGCGCCGTGGAACCGGCCCGGTGCGATCACCCGGTCGTTGAGCACCGTCCGCGACACCAGCCCGGACACCGTGGAGTTCAGGCAGGCGGACGGGATGAGGATGTCCTCGCGGGTGCCGAAGGTCGCGACGCAGCTGCCGGTGTCGGCCAGCACCGCGAGCTCGGGCGGGAACGACGCCCCCAGCACGGTGTTGGCCTCGGTCACGGCGCTCGCGAGCTCCCGGGTGATCGCCCCCTTCCCCGTCCACGCGTCGACGAACGCGACGTCGCACGAATCGTGGTGCTCGGCCAGGTACGCCAGCGCGACGGTGTCGATGCCCCGTCCCCGCACGATGCTCACCGCGTAGTGCGGCAGGTCCAGGCCGTGGGCGAATCGCGCCCAGCGCCGCACCAGGATCCCCACGGGCGTGCCCGCCCGCGCGAGCGACGCCAGCACCACGCCGCTCCCCCGCTCGGCGAGCAGCAGCTCGGTCAACACCCCGACGGCGTGCGCGAGGTCGCGCGCCGAGTCGGCCAGCGCGGCGTGGAACAGCTCGCGGTACTCCCCGCTCGGCTGGTACTCGATCGGCAGCGACTCGGCGTAGTGCGCGCCGCCCTGGATGGCCTCCTCACGGTCCTCGACCGGCGCCTCCAGGTGGACGTCGGACAGGTCGGTCAGCAGCCAGGACACCTCGTGCGGCGGGTAGCTGCCGAACGCCGGCCCGTGCAGCGGTGCGGGCAGCGCGCGGCGGCCGGCGGTGACGGTCACGGCGTCACCGTCAGGACGCGCGCCGGGCGGTAGCTGGGCAGCACGAGCAGGTGCACGCGCTCGCAGCTGCCGGCAAGTTGGGCCAGCAGGCCGTGGTTCGAGTGCAGGTCGGCTGTGTCCGCCACGTCGTCGACCACGAGGACGGCATCGGTGAACGGCTCCGCATCCGCCGCCGGCGCGACGTTGTAGGCGAAGCGCTGCCCCGGGCCGCCGGCCGGGTCGTCATGGCTGGGGAAGGCCAACCTGGTCCGGATCGGGTATCCCGGTGCGTCGATGGCGAGCACCGGCGAGCGGGTGGTCGAGGAGAACCGCACCGACGCCCGGGGACCGAGCGAGTCGGCGAGGCCGCGGGCGATCATCAGCGGCGCGTACATCAGCTCCTCGAAGCCGAGGACGAGCACCCGATCGCCGCTCACCTGCCCGGCAAGCCGTGCTGCGCACCGGTCGGC
>JAVHVL010000032.1:0-5666 GCA_032160565.1 Pseudonocardiales bacterium
GCATCGACCCGATCGAGCTGCGGCTGCGCAACTACGCCGAGGTTCATCCGGGGTCGGGTCTCCCGTGGTCGAGCAAGGCACTGCGTGAGTGCTACCGCGTCGGCGCCGAACGATTCGGCTGGGCGCGACGCACGCCCGAGATCGGATCGATGCGCGACGGGAACTGGCTGGTCGGTTACGGAATGGCCGGAGTCACGATGACGTCAGGCCAGGCACGCTGCCAGGCCACGGTGTCGATCCGCCGTGACGGTACCGCGCATGTGCGCAGCGCCGCGACTGACCTCGGAACCGGCACCTACACGATCGCGACCCAGGTCACGGCTGAATTGCTCGGACTCGACATCGACCAGGTACAGGTCGAGATCGGCGACAGCGACCTGCCGTTCGCGCCGTACTCAGGTGGTTCGGGAATGGCGACGTCGCTCAGCGGCGCCATCCAAGACGCCGTGGGCAACCTGGTGCGGGCATTCCTGGATGTCGTCGCCGACGACGAGTCCTCGCCGCTGCGCGGCAGGAGTCCGGATGAAATCATCACCACGAAAGGCCGCATCCACGTTGTCGACGCTCCCTCGATCGGCGAGACGTACGTCGACATCCTCGCCCGGCACGGACTACCGGAGATCACCGCGCGCGGCGAGCGGAACCCGCAGGCGAACGGTGCGAGCCCGCCCCCCAACGCCTCATTCGCCGCGCGGTTCGCGGAAGTCCGCGTCGATACGGACCTGGGACTGCTGCGCGTCGCGCGAATCGTGTCGGCCGTCGACGCGGGCCGCATCCTCAACGAGAAGCTGGCTCGCAGCCAGATCATCGGCGGCGCGGTCATGGGCATCGGCATGGCGATGCTCGAGGAGAACGTCTTCGACCCCGAGACCGGTCGCATCGCCAATGCGACCTTCGGCGACTACCTGATTCCGGCCAACGCGGACGTGCCCGACCTCGACGTCGTCTTTGTCGGCACGCCCGACACGGTGCGGCCACTCGGTATCAAAGGTATGGGTGAGATCAGCGGGGTCGGCCTGTCGGCCGCCATCGCCAACGCCGTGTACCACGCCACCGGCCGACGCATCAGATCGCTGCCGATCACCGTTGAAAGGTTCTTGTAAGCCAGACGAACACGGTGGCCATCATGACCGGTCACGAGTTGGCAACATGTGTCCTCGTCGCATCAACACTCTGCCGACTACTTCTCCTTGCGGTGTTCGCAACGGTGCTGACGGGGTTTACGCTCCGGTCCGTATGATGCCCTGAATCCAGACTTGCATGTCGGCCGTTCGCTGAAGTCGCCGATCGCGAAGCCACGCCGAGGCAATTGTGAACCGCTCGACGCGGTGCGGATCAGCCGTCCGCGCAGCTCGCTGGTCGGCACCGGGCTGGCCCTTGGGGCACCATCGCACCTGCAACGTGCAGGCGGGACAGCCTCGCCAGTCGGGAGGACCGCAAGGTGCTAGGTCCGCTCCTGAACAGCAAGTACCGCCTGCCGAGCGTGCGGCCGGGTGCGGTCCCGCGCCAGCGGCTGGATGAACGCCGACGGGCGCTGTCCCAGTCGGCGCTGACGGTCCTGTCCGGGCCAGCCGGCTTCGGGAAGACGACCCTGCTCACCGAATGGCTGGCCGCGGGTCGCGCGGACGGAGCGGCCGTCGCGTGGTTGTCATTGGACCGGCGCGACAATGACCCCGCGCTCTTCTGGACCTACGTGGTGACCGCAATTCAGACCGCCGTGGACGGGATCGGCGACGCTGCGCTCCAGCTGTTGACGTCCTCCTCGCCGCCGATCGATGCGGCGCTAGCCGCACTGCTCAACGACCTCGACGGGCTGTCGACCGACCTGGTGCTGGTCCTGGACGACTACCACCTCGTCGAGAGGCTGGAGGTCCACGACGGTATGACGTTCCTCCTCGAGCACCAGCCGCGACAGCTGCATCTCGTCCTCGCCACCCGAGCCGACCCGCCGCTGCCGATGGCGCAGCTGCGGGCACGCGGCCGACTGGTCGAGGTGCGGGCCGCCGACCTGCGGTTCACCGTCGACGAAGCGGCGGCATATCTCAACGACTCAATGGGCCTGGGGTTGAGCGAGGCTGACGTCGCCGCTCTCGAGGGGCGCACCGAAGGCTGGATCGCCGCCTTGCAGCTGGCCGCGCTTTCGCTGCAAGGTCGCGAGGACGCCAGCGCGTTCATCGCCGGCTTCGCCGGGGACGACCGCTACATCGTGGACTACCTCGCCGAGGAGGTCCTCGCCCGCCAACCAGCCGACGTCCGGGATTTCCTGCTCCAGACGTCGGTGCTCGAGCGCCTCACCGGCCCGCTCTGCGACGCCGCCACCGGACGAGAAGGCGGCAAGGCGACTCTCGTCGCGCTGGAGCGGGCCAACCTGTTCCTCGTCCCACTAGACGACCGGCGACAGTGGTACCGGTACCACCATCTGTTCGCCGAAGTGCTGCACGCCCACCTGCTCGACGAGCAACCCGACCAGGTGGCCCAGTTGCACCGGCGGGCCAGTGTGTGGTTCGAGGACCACGCCGACACGTCGCAGGCGATCATTCACGCGCAAGCCGGCGGCGACACCGGCCGGGCGGCGGACCTCATGGAGCTAGCCATGCCCGTGATGCGCAGGGAACGGCGGGAAGCCGAGCTCGCGCGCTGGATGCGTGAGCTGCCGGACGATGTGCTCCGGACCCGACCAGTCCTAGGCGTTGCGTTCGTCGGGGCGCTGGCCCAGGCCTCGGAGTTCGACACCATCGGCGAGCGGCTCGACCAGATCGAAAGCTCACTGCGTTCGGCCGACGGCACCTGGCCGGAGCAGCCACCGCGCGACCTGATCGTCGTCGACGAGGCCAATTATCGGGCGCTTCCAGCCCACATCGAGATGTACCGGGCCGCGCTCGCGCTCTCGAACGCGGATCTCGACGGCACCATCACGCATGCGCGAGAAGCGCTGTCGCTGGCACCGCAGGACGACCCCCTCGCGCGCGCCGCTGCCGGCGCGCTCGCTGGGATCGCCTCGTGGAATATCGGTGACCTTTCCGGTGCCGAAGCCGCCTACACCGAATCGGTCGCTGGGCTGACCAGCGCGGGGTTCCTCGCCGACGTCCTCGGCTGCACCATCACCCTCGGCGACATCCGTCGCACCCAAGGCCACCTCGCTGCCGCCCTGCGCACCTACCAGCAC
Source organism: Pseudonocardiales bacterium (assembly GCA_032160565.1). Classification (GTDB taxonomy): domain Bacteria; phylum Actinomycetota; class Actinomycetes; order Mycobacteriales; family Jatrophihabitantaceae; genus RYN-117. The sequence continues at coordinate 3,167 of JAVHVL010000032.1, forward strand.
GCGCTTGACTCGACAGCGTCCGCGCCGGGCACCGAACCGCTACGCGGAACGGCAGACATGCACATCGGTTTGGCCGGAGTGCTGCTCGAGCGCAACGACCTCAGCGCCGCCCGCGAGCACCTGGCCATCAGCCAGCGTCTCGGTGAACACAACGGCCTGCCGCAGAACCCGTACCGCTGGCGGGTCGTCATGTCGCGGCTGTTCGAAGCCGAAGGCGAACTCGACGACGCGCTCGCGCTGCTCGATGAGGCCGACCGTGTCTACGTCGGTGACTTCGCGCCGAACGTGGCGCCAGTCCCGGCGGTGCGTGCACGGTTACGGCTACGGCGCGGTGAGCTGGCTCGCGCGGAGGAGTGGGCCCGGGAACGGCAGCTGTCGGCCGCGGACGAACCGACCTACCTGCGCGAGTACGAGCACCTCACCCTCGCGCGGCTGCTGCTCGCCCGGCACCGCGTGGCGCAGGACCCCAGCGGACTCGAGGAGGCACTGAGAATGCTTGAGGCGCTGCTCACGGCCGCCGAGCGCGGCGGCCGCGGCGCGAGCGTCATCGAGGCCTTGATCCTGCAGGCCCTCGCACACCACGCCGGCAGGAACGCGCCGGCCGCGCTCGCCGCGCTGCACCGCGCCGTGACCCTCGCCCAGCCGGAAGGATACCTGCGCCTCTTCGCCGACGAGGGGACCCCGATGGCAGCTCTGCTCAAGGCACTGAGCAAGCTGCCGGACGCGCCCACCCATGTACGCCGACTGCTCGCCGCGACCGCAACCACCGGAACGCACGCGTCGACACTGTCGGAGCTGGTCGATCCGTTGAGCGAGCGCGAACTTGACGTGCTCCGCCTGCTCGGCGGCGATCTGGACGGGCCGGACATCGCCCGCGAGCTGTCCGTTTCGCTCAACACCCTGCGCACGCACACCAAGAACATCTACGCGAAGCTCGGTGTGACCAGTCGGCGAGCCGCCGTCCGTCACGCCCGCAACCTGAACCTGATCCCCGGCCCGCGACACAGCTGAGGGACGGTTTCGGCCTACCTCCGTTCGGACGACCCGCATCGAGTCGCGGGTCCTGAGATCACCACTCCGCTCACCACATGTGGTGATGACCGCTCACCACATTTGCCGCCACCTTGCTTGTAGCCCACCGACGGACGCCACCGCGGCCTGTTGAACCGGGCAACGGCAGGAGGTGATCACATGAGCGACGTCCCGAGCGGCCGGACCCCGCGGATGCCCGATCCGGACCGGTACGACTTCCGCGTTACCGGACACCTCGCCGAACGCTGGGCCAACTGGTTCGACGGCATGACCCTCACGCCGCAGGACGACGGCACCACCGTCATCTCCGGCCCGGTCGCCGACCAGTCCGCACTGCACGGGCTGCTCCGGAAGCTGAGCGACCTCGGCCTGCCGCTCGTCTCCGTCACCCCCACGGTCGCCGCAGCCGCGGCCGATCTCACCACAGATTGCAGCTGACCGAACCGTTCCAGGACCAACACCGACAAGGAGCCCGACATGACCACCATCAGCAGCACCGCACCGACGACGACCGCCACCGAGCGGACCGCCCCACGGCGCAGGATGGACCCGATGCGGAAGGTCGCCCTCGCCGGCGGCGTGCTCTACCTCATCACCTTCGCCGCCTCCATCCCGCAGCTGAAGCTGTTCGCGAAGATCGTCGACGACCCCGAGCGCTACATCACAGGCCACGGCAGCAACACGGCCGTGCTCTGGGGCAGCTGGCTCGAGGTGATCACCGCCTTCGCCGGCATCGGCACCGCCGTCGCCCTGTACCCGGTCACTCGACGCGTAAGCAAGACCGCAGCAATCGGCTTCGTCACCTCCCGCGTCGTGGAGGCCGCCCTCATCCTCGTCGGTGTCGTCAGCCTGCTGGCCGTCGTGACGATGCGCGCAGACCTCGCCGGCGCCACCGGCGCCCGTGCGGAAGCGCTCCGCGTCACCGGTCACGCGCTGGTCGAGATGCGCCAATGGACCTTCCTGCTCGGCCCCGGCCTCATGGCCGGCATCAACGCGCTGTTCCTCGGCTACGTGATGTACCGGTCCCGCCTGGTCCCGCGCGTCATCCCGACCGTCGGCCTCATCGGCGCCCCGCTGATCCTCGCCTCGGCCACTGGCACGATGTTCGGGCTCTGGGACCAGGTGTCCAGCACCGGAGCCGCACTAGCCCTGCCGATCGCCGTGTGGGAGTTCTCCCTCGGCATGTGGCTCACCGTCAAGGGCTTCAAGCCAACGGCGCTGACCTCCCTGCCAGCGACCGTCCGTCACGCCGACCCCGTCGCGTAAGCACCGCAAGAACTAGGGCGGCCCACCCCTCAACGGTGGGCCGCCCTACGAGGTGCGGCGCCTGCCCCTCAATCGCCTTCTGCACAAGCCGTACCCGATCTGATTGAGACATCCCCGACCGCGCCGGTGAAGGCGTAGCGCGTCCTCACCCCCGCCGAAACCGCGGCCCTCCTGCGGGCGCTGCCGAATGACGTGTGCCGGC
>JAVHVL010000100.1:0-7265 GCA_032160565.1 Pseudonocardiales bacterium
TCGACGCATGGCCGCTGGAGCAGCAGACGACGTATCGAAACCTGGGCCCCTAGCTGGGTCACGGCGGTGGCCGAGTTCACGGACGCGCCTCGGCGCCATGTTCGCGGCGGGAGCGGTGGCGGCGCTCATCGTCGGACTGTCAGGCGCCTGGCCGTACGCACCGCTGGCCGGCTGGGACACGGCCGCGCTGGTCTTCTCGGTCTCGGTATGGATCGCGGTGATCGGCCGCATGTCCTCGGCACAGACCGCTGCGCACGCGACCCGCGAGGACCCCGGCAAGGCCGCCACCGACGTCATCGTCCCGACCGCGGCCGTGGCCAGTCTGGCTGCCGTCGGATTCCTGCTCGTGCGGGCCACGTCGTCCAAGGGCTCGACCCAGGACCTGCTCGCGGGAGCGGGCGTCGCGAGTGTCGCACTGTCCTGGTTCGCCGTGCACACCCTGTTCACGCTGCGCTACGCCCGGCTGTACTACTCCGGGGCGGTGGGTGGCGTGGATTTCAACCAGAAAGTGCCGCCGCGCTACCTCGACTTCGCGTATCTCTCGTTCACCATCGGGATGACCTTCCAGGTGTCGGACACGGACCTGGAGAAGCCGGCAATCCGAGCGACGGCGTTGCGGCACGCCCTGCTCTCGTATCTGTTCGGCGCGGTCATCCTGGCCACCACCATCAACCTCATCGCCGGCCTGGGAACCAGCAGCGGGGGCAGGTGAGCGTCGTCAACACGACGCCGCCACCGATCGCGGCTCGGCGTCCCCCGGCACCGCCGGGCTCGGCGCTCGCAGGGCAGGGTGCGGCGGATTCAGAGGTGGGCACTGATCCAATCCCAAGCGCGCCGGATTCGGGCGTCCAGAGGCGTTTCTTCCTGCCCCTCGGCGGGCCGCCGGGCGGACGTCGCGGACGGCTCGTGCAGGTCGCCCCGCTCGACGGCGAGCAGCACACCGCGCTCGTGCAGCTCCGCGATCTGGTCGGCGTCGGCGTACAGGTGCCGGCCCGGCAGCGGCGTCGTGTGGACGATGAGGCCGTGGAATATGTCGAGGTCCAGATCGGCCAGCACGTGCTCCACGACGCCAACTCGCCGGCCGTCACGGTCGAATACCGGCGTGCCGTCGGCAAGCGCGAGGTACGCGACCGGCGGGCCGAGGTCTTGCATGGAAGCGACCGTACGCGTACGTGTGAGGAGATGCCCTGCCGACGTAGCGCGCCGGCGCGAGCGCTGCCAAGCAGTTCCACCTGAGACCGTCGCCCGGACGATTCGGAGTTCGCCATGGACTACGAGCAGTTCATCAAAACCGTGCAGGACGTCCTGGGAATGGATCGGGACGGTGCTGAGCGGGCAACCCAAGCGACGCTCCGGACGCTGGCTGATCGTCTTTCCACCGATCAGGCGAGACACCTCGTCGAGCTGCTCCCGCCCGAGCTGGGGCCGGCGCTGTTCCATTTCGGGCCGCCCGCACGTCTCGATGTCGACGCATTTCTCCAGCGGGTCTCCGAGCGGGAGGGCGTGGACCTGCCGATCGCTCGCCGGCACGCAGCACTCGTGCTCGCCGCCTTCGCCCGCGCGATCGGCCCGGACGAATTCGACCGGATCGCCGCGACGTTCCCGAAGGACTTCACGCCGCTGCTTCCGCGCGGGCCGGACATCGAGCCGCCGCCGTTCGAAGCGATCGTGACCAAGGTGGCGCAACGCGCGGGGCTGGATCACGAGGGCGCGAGAGCGAGCGTGGACGCGGTGCTGCTGACCCTCGCCGAACACATCGCACCGGGCGAGATCGACGACCTGATCGCGCGGCTGCCGGTGGAGCTCCATCCGCTGCTGAAGGAGGCCCGCGCACGCCACTCCGGTCGCGCCTCGCACCCGTCGCTGGATGAATTCGTGGAGCGGGTCGCCCAGCGCGAGGGCATCGATGCCGCGGAGGCCGCGGGGCACGCGCGCGCCGTGCTCACGACTCTGCGTGAGGCCGTGGGCGACGACGAGTTCTTCGACGTCACGGTGCAACTGCCGCCTGAGTTCGGCGCGCTGTGGGCAGCGCAATAGCGGCGGCCGCACGCTGTGCCGGAGAGCAGCGCGCAGTGCCTCGATGCAGCCGTAGCGGGCGTCAGCCGGCGGACCGTCTTCCGCCGCAGCACGTCGACCCGGCGAACCGGGTTCAGCGGATCGTGTTGCCGCCGTCGATCGTGAACACCAAGCCGGTCACGTACCGGGCCTCGTCCGAGGCGAGGAAGACAACCGCGTTGCTCACGTCTTGCGCATCGAGCATCTCCACGGGAAGCGAGTTCATGAAGATCGGGCCCAGGCTCGGGTTGCGAGCGATCAGCTCGTCGAGGCCGTGCAGGCCTGCGGACATGGCGGTCTCGACACCGGCCGGGTGCAGGGTGTTGACCCGGATGTGGTGGCACCCGAGCTCATTGGCCAGCGACTTGGCGATTCCGACAATGCCGTGCTTGGCAGCGACATACGGGCCGAAGAACGGCAACCCCTTGATCCCGCCGGCGGAGCTCGTCGCGATCACCGAGCCGCCACCGCCGGCGACCAAGTGCGGCGCCGCAACGACGATCGTGTTCCACACACCCGTCAGGTTCGTGTCGATCGTGTCGTTCCACACGTCGCTCGACACGTCGTCCCAGGCCTGCGCGGTGCAGATGCCCGCGTTGGCGACGACGATGTCCAGGTGCCCCAGTTCGGCAACTCCCTTGTCGAGGACCGCGCGAAGCTGCGCCTGATCGCGCACGTCAGCCTGAGCTGCGACGATCCGCCGGCCGCGGGCCGCCACGAGCGCCCGGGTTTCGTCGAGGTCGGCCTGCCGTGCCATGGGGTACGGAACGCTCGCATAGTCCGTCACCGCGTCGACCGCGATGATGTCGGCTCCCTCTTCCGCCAGTCGCAGAGCATGGCTTCGCCCCTGGCCGCGAGCGGCACCAGTGATGAAGGCGACCTTGCCCGCAACGCGTCCTGACATCGACAGCTCTCCTCAGGGTCGGCGGATTTGGCGGCGCGGTCTCAGCGCGCGAGCAGGCCGGCGTCCACGGGCAACGACACTCCGGTGATGAATCGGGCGTCATCGCTCGCGAGGAACAGCACCGCGTTGCTGACGTCGACCGATTCCACCCAGGGGATCTGCATCGGGTGCATGGCCGACATGATGTCGCGGACGTCGTCGGTGGTCGGGGCGTCCAGGTCGGGCCGGAACAGCCCCAGCGTCACGGGGTTCAACACCATCTGCGTGTCCACGTTCGACGGGTTGACGCTGTTGACCCTGATCCGGTGCGGCCCAAGTTCGTTGGCGAGGCTCTTGGTCAACCCCACAACGCCGTGCTTCGTCGCAACGTAGGAGCTCGCACCCGTCGTTCCGCGGAATCCGAGCACCGAGCTCGTCAGGATGATCGCGCCACCGTTCCCGGCCTCGATCATCGCCGGGACGGTCGCCTTCACGGTGTGGAAGACACCGGTGAGGTTGATGTCGACGACGTCCTGCCACTGCTGTTCGGACAGCTCCCAGGTGTAGCCGTAGGAGATGACGCCGGCGTTGGCGACGACCACGTCCATGCGGCCGAACTCGGCCAGTGCCGCGGAGACCGCGGCGTCGAGGGCGCCCTGGTCGCGGACGTCGGCCTGGACGACCTGGATCGGCCGGCCTAGGTCGGCCACCAGCTTCTCGGTCTGGGCGAGATCGTCGGGCGTCGCGAGGTCGTACGGCACCGACTCCACCGCAGCGACGATGTCGATCGCGACGATCGACGCCCCGGCCTGGGCCAGACGCACCGCATGGGCGCGCCCCTGGCCACGGGCTGCCCCGGTGATCAGCGCGACCTTGCCCGCCAGGCGCCGGTCGCCGCTCACGCCTCGGACCGATCGGTCCCCGCCGCGGTCCGCCCGGCGAGGCGGCCGAAGAACGAGCCGTCGCCCAGGGAGATGCCGCTGCAGTACCCGTACACGGCCAGTCCGGACGATGCGCGGCCGGCGGAGTACAACCCCAGGATGGGCTGACCCTGCACGTCGAGCACGTGACCGTCCGGGTCGGTGCGCAGGCCACCGAGGGTGAACGCGCTCGTCGGCATCGTGCGGTTGCGCAGGTCGAGCACGGCGAACGGCGGACTCAGCGGCTTGAGCCAGCGGACGCCCTTGTGGAACAGGGGATCCTCGCCCTTCTCCGCGTAGCGGTTGTAGTACTCGAGGGTCTGCTGCAACGCGCCGTCGGGCAGGCCGATCTGCTCTTCCAGCTCGGCCGGCGAGTCCGAGGCCCACGCCGGGCGCAGCCACGACGACTCGAGGAAGATCTCGTCGTCGACGACCAGGTAGGCCTCCGAGTTCTGCCGGAACACCGACTCGGTGCCCAGCCGCCCGTAGTACGTGTCCTCGTTGATGAAGCGGCGGCCGAGGCCGTTCACGAGGATCCCGGCGATGAAGGAGATGTGCGGCGTGGTCACGAGCGTGGCATCGGCGGCGTCCATGTGGATCGCGTCGGCCCCGGCCAGCTGGGCCATCTGAATGCCGCGACCGTCCTGGCCGCCGTGCCCCAGCTTCGCCGCGCCCTCGACGAGCAGCGGCGAGTGCTCCTGCAGCATCTCGTCGTTGTAGATGAACCCACCCGTCGTCAGGACGACGCCGCGCCGGGCCTTGATGCGGACCGGTTCGCCGTCGCGGCGCCCCTCGATCCCGACGACCCGACCGGCGTCGTCGAGCACGAGTCGTTCGGCACCGGTGTTGTAGACCACCCGTACGCCGGTGCGCTCGACCGCGCTGATCATGCACTTGAGCACAGCGCCCTCGAAGAGGTCCTCGGTGCCGTCGGGGTCGCGCGGCATGTGACCGCGAGGCACGGCGGGAGCCAGTTCGTTGAACGGGTACGCCTGCTCACCACCGGTCCAGACCAGTCCGCCGCCGGCGTACTCCTGCGCGCCGACCTGGACGAACCCGTCGGGATCCGGCGTTGCCAGCGGCGTTCCTTCCTCGTCCGGACCGGTGATCAGCGGGACACCGCACTGCACCAACCAGTCGAAGTGCTCGAGGCTGCGGTCGCAGTAGCGGCGCAGCTTGGCCTCGTCCACGCCTGGGCCGAGAGCGGCGTGCAGCACCCGGTACATGTCCTCGGTCGTGTCCTCGTAACCCATCGCCTGCTGCATGGGCGTCCCGCCGCCGAGGTACAGCAGCCCCCCGCAAGTTCCTTCCGAGCCGCCGCCGCGCTCGATGACGAGGACGTCGTCGGACGCCTCCGCCGCCCCGAGGGCCGCGGACGTCCCGGCGATGCCGAAGCCGACGACGAGGACGTCCGTCTCGATGTCCCACTGACTGATCGCCGATGCCGACACCGGCCTGGACACCACACGCGCTGCCATCTCGTCTCCCGCCAACTGGGCTCGGATCAACTGCGGCACCCGGCCCAGGGTCCGGGCGCGCCGCGCCAAGCTTCCCGCCCCGGGCGACGCCGTGTGTGCGCCCGTACCACCGGGCGGGACACGGGGTTGTCCGGGGGTCATCGCGTCACGCACCATCGAGGTCTTCGGACGACAGGAGATCTGCCATGGTCGCGTCCCTCGACGCAGTGCGGGACGAGGACCTCTTCACCCCGGAGTTCTTCGACGATCCCTACCCGGCCTACCGGGCATTCCGCGAGCAGGATCCCGTGCTCCAACTGCCCTTCAACCTGCGGCTGGAGCAGGCTCAGGAGCAGTTCCACGACGAATCGCACAGCTGGCTCGTCACCGGCTACGAGGAGTGCGCCGAGGTGCTCCGTGACCACCGGCGGTACTCCTCGGCGGTGGCCGGCGTGTCCGCCGAGGAGCAGGAGCGAGCCCGTCTCGTCCTCATCAACACCGACCCACCGCGGCACACGCACATGCGGGGAATGCTGAACAAGGCGTTCACGCCGCGTCGGGTGGCCGCGCTGGAGCCCTGGATGCGCACGCTCGTCACGCAACTGCTCGACGACGCCGGCGACGGATCGGTCGACATCGCGACCGCCGTCGCCGAGCCGCTGCCGATCATGGTGATCGCCTCTCTGATCGGCGTATCACGTGAAGATCTCATGACGTTCAAGATGTGGTCGGACGCGATGGTCGCCGTGCCCGAGCCGGACACAATCGACGACAACCGGGCGAAGACGCAGGCCATGTTCGACTACATCGGCGCGATGCTGGTCGACCGCCGAGCCGCGTTGGACGCCGGCTCCGACGCGCTCGCCGACGACTTCCTGAGTTCGCTGCTGCGCGCCGACCAGGGCGAGGCCCCGCTCGAGGACTGGGAGATCACCAGCTTCTGTGTGCTGCTCCTCCTGGCGGGAAACGAGACGACCCGCAATCTCATCAACTGTCTGCTCAACGTGGCGGCCGACCGCCCCGACATCTGGCAGGCCCTCGGTTACGACACCTCCTCGATCCACCCGGCCATCGAGGAGTCGCTTCGCTTCGACAGCCCCGTGCAGATCCTGAACCGGTGGGCGACCGAGCCGGCGGTGCTCGGCGGCCATCACATCGCGGCCGGCGACAACGTCGCGGTCGCCTACGCCGCAGGGAACCGGGATCCGCGGCAGTTCAGCGAACCCGAGCAATTCGTGGCCGGGCGAACGGAGAACCGGCACCTGGCCTTCGGCATCGGCATCCACTTCTGCCTCGGCGCCCCGCTCGCCCGGCTCGAGACGGCGGTGCTGATCCAGGACATGCTCGACCGGTACCCGAGCATCTCGCGTTCCGGACCGCCGCAGTTCCAGCGTGCCGCGCGCGTGGTGCGCGGGCTCACGTCGTTGCCGCTGGACTTGGGGACGCGCACCCGCCGATGACCACGGTCGAGCACGCGTTCATCGCCGGCGCGCGAATGAAGGACCCCGGCGCCACAACCTTTCCGTCGATCGATCCGGCGACCGAGGCGGTCATCGCGCAGATTGCCCGGAGCAGCCCCGAGCAGGTGGACGTGGCGGTAATGGCTGCCGCCGCGGCACAGCGGGAGTGGGCAGGCAGATCGGCCGATCGCAGGGCAAGTGCGCTGTGGCGATGGGGTGAGCTCATCCTCGCTGCCGGCGACGAGCTCGCGCGGCTGGACACCTACGACATCGGCCGGCCGATCGGCGAGTCGAGCACCGACCCCGCGGCGTGCGCTCGCGCGACCCGGTACTGGGCTGGAATGGCCGAGCAGATCCGCGGCGACCAGCTGCCCACCACCCCGGGGCACCTGTCCTACACGGTCCGCGAGCCGATCGGCGTCGTCGCGATCATCCTGCCGTGGAACGGCCCGATGCTGAGCCTGTGCAACAGGGTGGCGCCGGCACTCGC
>JAVHVL010000131.1:0-9269 GCA_032160565.1 Pseudonocardiales bacterium
CGAGCTCGGGCTGCGGTACGCCACCGAGCGGCAGGTCGGCGACACCATGGTGACCGACGTCCCGGGCATCCAGGGGATGGTCGCCGAGGCGTGGACGGCGCTGCAGGCCGCGTCGTTCGCTCGGGACGACGCCGCTCTCGCGCACCAGCGCGGCGAGGAGATCGCGCTGCGCACCACGGTCGCCACACGCCTGGCCATCACCGGCGCCGAACTGGCGTCCGACGCGTCGTACAGCCGGGTCGGCGGCCACGGCCTCTACTTCGACGAGCCGTACACCGACATCGTCAACGACATCAAGGTCCTCAAGGTGGCCGGCGGCTCGTCGGAGATCATGCGCAACTTCATCGCGCGGCGCGTGCTCAAGGATCCGGGGCACGAGGGGCTGGCGTGACCAACCTCGTGACCGCGTTCGTCGATCAGGCCGCGGCCCGCCCCGGCTTGCGGCTCGGCACGGTCGACGACCAGCTCACGCTGCCCAATGCGCTCGCCCTCGGCGCCGGCCGGGCCCGGGCCATGCTCGACGACGGGCTTCGCCCCGGGCAACGGGTCGCCCTCGTCGCACCGACTTCCACCGACTACCTCGTCACCTGGCTCGCCTGCCTGCTCGCCGGCGCGCCCGTCGCCCTGGTGAACCCGACCTACCCGGACGAACTCGTCGATCGGATGCTCGCCCCGCTCGCCCCGGATCTCGTGCTGCGCTCCGCGGACGTCGCACAGGCCCGAGCGCACGGAACGGCCGATACCGCGACCCTGCCCGGGCTCGCCGCAGATCGGTTCGCTGTCGGGTCGTACATGCACACGTCAGGCACCACCGGCCCGCCGAAGTTCTGCGCCCAGACACACGACTACTTCCGGCGCATGGCCGACGCGATGTCCGCCGCGCTCGACCTGCGCCCGGCGGACCGGGTGCTTGCCCCGCTGCCGCTGTTCCACATCAACCCGATGGGCTACGGCATCGTCACCGCGCTGCTGGCCGGCGCCGACGCGCTCACCGTGTCGAAATTCTCCGCGAGCGGGTTCTGGCCGGCCGTCGTCGACGAACGGGTCACGGTGCTGATCCTGCACGCCCCGCCCGTCGAGATCCTCAAGCGCGCCACCACCGGCGAAGACGCGGCCGGGCACCGGGTACGCACGATGTTCTACGCCGACGCACGGTTCCTGCGGGAGTTCGGCGTTCCCGCCGCGGTGTCCGGATACGGCTCGACCGAGGCCGGCGGCGTCTCGAACCTCCGGCGCTGGGCCGCAACCGAGGACATCCCGGCGGACGCGAGCCGGCACGGCGGCCCGGCCCGCGACGACATCGAGTGGCGCCTCGACAACGACGGGATGATCTTCGTCCGCGAGCGGGAGCACGCCGCGCTCTTCGACGGCTACGTCACCGCCGAGGGGCTGAACCCGGCCCGCGACGCCGAGGGCTGGTTCGACACCGGTGACCTCGGCCGGGCCGACGGCGCCGACTATCTCGTCTTCCTCGAACGCGCCGCGGAGTCCATCCGGGTCAAGGGCGAGTTCGTCCCGATCCCGTTCGTCGAGAGCCACCTCGCCGCCGTCGCGGGCATCACCGACCACGCCGTGTGGAAGCGCAAGGGCGCGCTCGTCGACGAGGAGGTCGTGCTGTACGCCGTGGCCGATCCGCTGCCGCTCGAGCAGCTGCGCAGCCGCATCGCCGAACTGCCCCCCTTCATGCGGCCGGTTGCCGTCGCGCGGGTGGGTGCCCTGCCGCGCGACGCCGCCGCCGGCAAGGTGCAGCGCCGCCTCCTCGGCCAGCACCCCGTCCTCGACTGGGTCGAGCTCCGATGACCGGCGCCGCGATCCGGCTGCCCGAATGGGCCAGCGGCATGACGGACCTGCACACCCACGCCGCCCCCAGCCTGCTGCCCCGGCACGGGGATGACCGCGCCACCGTCGCGGCCGAGCGGGCCGTCGGGTTCAGCACCGTCGTGCTCAAGGCGCACGAGGGCAGCACCGTCGAACGCGCCGCGGCAGCGGGCGACGGGGTGTACGGCGGCATCGTGCTCAACAGCCCGGTCGGCGGCGCGAACCCCGACGCCGTCGAGGTCGCCGCCCGCCTCGGCGGTCGCGTCGTCTGGATGCCCACCGTGTCGGCCCGCACGCACAAGGCCGGCGCCGCATCGCCGGAGCTGTCGGTGCATCGCGGTTTCGAGCTCGGCCCCGTCGACGTCGTCGCCGATGACGCAACGCTGCTGCCCGAGTGGTTCGACGTGCTCGACGCGGTGGCCCAACATGATCTGCTGCTCGCCAGCGGCCACCTGTCCGCGGACGAGACCGTCGTGCTGTTCCGTGCGGCGCGCAGCCGCGGCGTGCAGCGGCTGATGGTCAACCATCCCAAGATGGCGTTCCTGCACTGGAACGACGAAGCCGCCGGGGCGTTGCGGGCCCTGGACGCGCACCTCGAGCTGGGCATCCTGCCCGACCTGCTCGGCGACGCCGACCATTCCAGCCTCGAACTCACCCACAGCTACCCCACGTCGCTGCTCGTCTTCGGCGGCGACCTCGGCCACGCACACCACGACCCTCCGGCGGTCGCGGTCGCGCCCTGGCTACACGAGCTCGAACGCCGCGTCGGCCCGGACAAGGCCGCCGCCATCATGACCACCCAGACATGGAGCCTGTTGCTATGACCACCATCGCGCTATTGCCCGGCGACGGCATCGGCGCCGAGATCCTCGACGGCCCGGCCTCGTTCCTGCGCCAGCTCGAACGGGACGGCGCGCCGGTGACGCTCACCGGTCCGTGGCCGTACGGCACGACGGGATGGGCGCGGACCGGCTCGATCCTCCCGGCGGAGACGGTGCAGGCCTGCCGCGATGCGGACGTCATCCTCTCCGGCGCCGTCGGCAGCCACCCCGGCATGACCGCCGAGCAGTGCCCCAACCCCGAAGCGGCGCTCATCGAGCTGCGCCACATCTTCGACCTCCGCATCAGCGTGCGCACCGTCCGGGTGCCCGGCCAGGACGACGTGATCATCGTCCGGAACATCACCGGCGGGGCGTACGCCGGCCCGGATCAACGCGTAGAGAGCGGTGGCGAGCGGGCCGCCGAGGACCGGCTCGTACTCGATCCGGTCCGCGTCCAGGAGGTCTTCGACATCGCGGTCGACCGCGCCCGTCGCCATCCGGAGCGCCGCGCGATATCCGTCGACAAGGCCAGCGTGTTCGCCACCTCGAGGCTGTGGCGCCGCATCGCGCACGCCACCGTCGCCGCCTCCGGGGTGCCGTTCGTCGACGTCAACGTCGACCGCGCCGCGTACGAGCTCGTCAAGGACGAGCAGCTCCCGTCGGTGATCGTCACCGAGGGGCTGTTCGGCGACATCCTCTCCGACATCGTCTGCGCCCGCGCCGGCTCCCCTGCGCTGTGCGGGTCGGCGACGATCAACCCCGACCGGCCTTTCGGGGCGGGCGCCACCGCGCTGTTCGAGCCGGCCCACGGATCGTCACCGCATCGCACCGGCAGCCGCCGCTCCAACCCCACCGGCGCATGGCTCGCCCTCGCCGATCTGTTCGCTTGGTGCCCCGACCTGGCCGCCCTCGACCTGCACACCCAGGTCCGCCGCGCCCTCGACACGGTCATCGACACGGTCGATCCGACCTACGATCTCGCGCCGGCGGGGTCCGCCACCGTCGACCTCGACCAGTTCAACGAGCACGTCCTCTCCGCCCTCGCGGCGGTGGCGGCATGACGTCCGGTCCAGCGCCGCTTGCCACGCCGTTCCACCAGCTGCACCACATCTGCCTCGTCGTCCACGACATCGACAAGAGCACCGCGTATTACGAGTCGCTCGGCATCGGGCCGTGGCAGGCGTACCCGCCGCTCAGTGAGTACACGCAGTTGCAGGTGCCGAACCCCGACGCCTTCGGCCGGATGAAGTACCGCTTCGCGGACCTCGAGAACGTCCAGCTGCAGCTGTGCCAGCCGCCCGAGCTGGACTGCCCGCAGCGGCGCTTCCTCGACAGCCACGGCGAGGGGGTGTTCCACCTCGGCTTCGAGTCCGACGTCGAGACCGCGGCAGCCCAGGGCGCGGCACTCGGCCTGGACGTGATCATGCGCGGCCGGCGGGACAACGGCTCCGGGTTCGTCTACTTCGACACCCTCGACAGAGCCGGCGTCGTCCTCATGGCCCGCAAGACCGCCAAGTAATGCTTGACCTGCTGTCGCAGGCTGAGCAGGCTCACGGCAGGTGACGGGGTGGAGGCAGCCTTGGCAGGCGGCGCGTGAGTGACCGGCAGCTGGTGCTCGTCCGGCACGCGAAGGCCGCGCAAGGCGCGGTCGACGCCGAACGACCGCTGACATCTCGAGGGGCGCGCGACGCGTCGGCCATCGGGGCAGAGCTGCTCCGGCACGACGTGATTCCGGACCGCGCCGTCGTGTCGCCAGCCCGCCGGGCCCGCGAGACCTGGGAGCAGGCGAGCGCCGACCTGCCGATCGGCGTACCGCCGGTGCTCGACACGCGGATCTACGACAACACGGCCGACGCCCTGCTCGCGGTCGTGCGCGACACGCCCGCCGACGTGCGGACCCTCGCCCTGATCGGGCACAACCCGTCGATCGAGCGGCTCGCGGACCTGCTGGACGACGAGGCGGGCGACGCCGCGGCCCGCGCCCACCTCGCCCGGGGCTACCCGACCAGCGGCATCGCCGTATTCACCCTGCACGCGCCGTTCGCCGAGATCACGGCCGGATCCGCGACGCTCACCCACTTCGACGCCCCTCGGGGATGAATGCGTGCCAGGCCACGGAAATTAATGGACAACTCCGCATATCCCGGACGTGGGGTCCCTCGTTACCAGAGCATGATGACCAGGCGAACCCCCGTCCGCATGACCGCCATCGCCATCGCCGCCGTCGCTGCTGCCGTCGTCGCCGCCGGCGCCGTCGCCGCGACCGGCTCGACCCCCTCCGCCGGCACGCTCACCGACACCAGCGGCCCCCTCACCTGGACCGGCGGCCCGTTCGCCGTCGCCAACGTCACCGGCAATGCCGGCCCCCCGGATTGCACGCTGCCGCAGTCATGTGACGACTACACGTTGACGGTCGCCACCCCCGCCGGTTTCGGCGATACGAACAACCTGAAGATCCAGGTGAGCTGGCCGAACACGGCCGCCGACTTCGACCTCTACGTCCTCGACTCGGCCGGCAACACGGTCGCCAGCTCGGCCTCCTCGGCGGATCCCGAGACCGTGATCATGCCCCCGACGAGCGGCACCTACACGGTGCGCGTCGTGCCGTTCACCCCGCTCGGCCAGAGCTACTCGGCGTCGGCCGCCATGGTCGTCAAGCCGAACAATGCGCCGCCGGCAGCCACCGCGCCCACGCCCACACTGACGAACTACGGCGCGCCCGAGACGCTGAGCAACGCGCACAACGCCGGCGAGCCATCCATCGGCAACAGCTTCAAGACCGGCTCGAGCTTCTACCAGGCGCTGACCTCGACGTACAAGGTCGCCTTCAACGATGCCGTCACCCCGGCGACCGCCAGCTGGAGCGACGTCTCGGCGACGGCGGCCAACGGCTGCCCGCAAGGCTCGACGACCTCGCTCGACCCGATCCTCTACACCGACTCCACCACCGGCCGGACGTTCGAGTCGCAGCTGTCCGGCGTCGACTCGCTGACCTGCTACACCGACGACGAGGGCGCCACCTGGCACCCGAGCCAGGGTGGCGGCATCCCGTCCGGCGTCGACCACCAGACGCTCGGCGGCGGCAACTTCGTGGCCGGCGATCCGCTGAATGCCACGAACCTCTACCCGCGCGCGGTCTACTACTGCAGCCAGGACATCGCGACCGCGTTCTGCGCGCTGTCGCGGGACGGCGGCACGACGTTCGGGGCCGGCGTGCCGGTCTACAACCTGCTCGACTGCGGCGGCCTGCACGGGCACGTCGTCCTCGCGCCGGACGGCACCGCGTACCTGCCGAACAAGTCCTGCGGCGGTGCGCAGGGGCTGACCACGTCGT
This sequence comes from Pseudonocardiales bacterium, assembly GCA_032160565.1. Classification (GTDB taxonomy): domain Bacteria; phylum Actinomycetota; class Actinomycetes; order Mycobacteriales; family Jatrophihabitantaceae; genus RYN-117. The sequence goes on from JAVHVL010000131.1 coordinate 5,974, forward strand.
CCGACAACGGCAAGACCTGGACGGTGCGCACCGTGCCGAACAGCGTGCCGAGCGACAGCGACCCGGCGATCGGGATCGGCGCGAACGGCACCGTCTTCTTCGGCTACGGCAACGGTGACGGCACGCCGCATGTCGCCGTGAGCCACGACAAGGGCCAGACCTGGATCCGGGACTTCAACGTCGGCGCCTCGCTGGGGATCAAGAACGTGGTCTTCCCGACCATGGTGGCCGGCGACGACAACCGGGCCGCGCTGAGCTTCCTGGGCACCACCACCGCGGGTAACTACCAGGACAGCGCCAACTTCCACGGCGTCTGGCACCTCTACACCGCATTCACCTACGACGGCGGGCAGAGCTGGGTGACCGTGGACGACACCCCGGCCGACCCGGTGCAGGTCGGCTCGATCTGCACGGCGGGCACCACCTGCGGCAGTGACCGCAACCTGCTCGACTTCATCGGCTCGACGATCGACAGTCACGGCCGGGTCGAGGTTGCCTACGCCGACGGCTGCACCGGTGCCTGCGTCACGGGCGGGGCGAACAACCACGACGCCTACGCGACCATCGCCCGGCAGTCCGGTGGGTTGACGCTCCTGTCGGCGTACGACCCGGCGACGACGACCGCGAAAGTGAAGAAGCACAAGTGAAAGCGGGTGTTCGCGCCGCGGCTTCGGCCGCGGCGCTCGCCGCCGCCGCACTGACCGGATGCAGCAGTAGCAGCCATCCGAATGCCAAGGCAACCGTCGCCGCGAAGGCATCCGTCGAGGCGAACACGACCGCCTGCTCCAGCGCTGCCAAGTCCGTCGCGCTCCCGTCCGGCTTTCCGGCGAGCTTCCCGATGCCGCCAGGCACGGTCGTCACGGCTGCCGACGATCGGGGCGACGCCGGCTTCGTCGTCTCCGGCGTCACGCCGACCGCGTTCAAGGACGTCCTCGCCGCACTGCAGACCGACCTGCCCGCCAAGGGGTTCACCATGAAGGACGGTGAGACCGAGCCGCACGACGCAGAGTCGGACTGGACGTCGGCCGGCTACGACGGGCGCTGGGCGATCCGCGAGATCCCGCAGTGCCACGGCGACACGGCGGTTTCGGTGGTTGCGCGCAAGAAGTAGTGCCGGCACGTCGAGCGACGCGCCGGGCGCTCAGGGGGCGAGATCGCCGTAGATGTTCTGGTCGAGGCCACCGGCCCGTGGGCAGGTGTCGCCGGCGAGGGTGCCGTCCGGGCGCTGCGCGCGGCACTGGAGCACGTCGGCGCCGGTCTCGTCCTGGGTGGCCTCGCGCTGGTCGGCGCCGGCAACGGTGTCGCGCCAGTCGGTCCACGTCCCGTAGGTGACGCCGCCCTTCGAGTCGATCCACAGATAGTCGCCGGCGAACGGCACGGTGCGGCCGCCGAACTGCTCGTAATTGGGGTTGGTCGTCACGTCCGACATCCGCGTGGCGGCCGTCCACGCCCCTCCGGAGACCGCGCGGGTGGCAGCGTAGACATCCAGCGCCGGGCCCACGTTGCCGCTTGCGTCATTGCCGACGGGGCGTTGCCGGAACGACGAGGCGTCGTTGTTGACGTCGTTGCGGCTGTCCCACCACAGGGCGTGGATGACCCCGGCGTCAACGCTGAGGTCCGGGAACAGCTGCTGGCTGGCCGGCTCCAGGTCGATCGGGGCGGGCGTCGAGACCGCACCGGTGGCTCCGTCGTAGCTCAGGTAGTAGATGGCGGACTGGCCACCCGCGCCGCTCGCGCCGGCCCAACCGAACGTCGTGCCGGTCGGCACCTGGCTGCCCGGCACGATTGCCTCATAGGCGACGTGCACCAACTCGTTCGCGGCGGCCTGGTCGGCGGTGGAACGAGGACCGGTGTCGGCGCGGAAGAAGGTGTAGCCGGACTGGCACGGCGGGGCATCGCCGCAATCGCGCGCGGCAGCACCGGAGGTGTCCCGGTCGGTGACACCCATGGCGGTGAATGTGGTCAGCGCGCGCGGGGGCGAGAACGTGCTGCCGCAGTCGGTCGAGCGCACCACGTCGACGGCATCGCGCTGCTGACCCTGCGCCGCGGCTTGGAAGAAGGTGATGTACACATGGCCGTTGCTGGTCACCGAGATGTCGGGGCCCTGCACGTCGTGAACGCCGGCGCTGACCTTCATCGGGCTGGAGAAGGTGGCGCCGTGATCGGTGGAGCGGGACAGGTAGATCGCCACCCCGCCGTTCCCGGTGAACCGCGACCACGCGAAGTACACGGCTCCTCTGCACGAGGAGGTGGTGCGGTCGGCCTCGATCGCGGTCTTGTCGTTGAACTTGCCGAGCAGGTTCGGGGCGGAGGAACCCTGTGCCACGGTTACCGACCGCTGGAACTCCTTGCCGTCGTTGATGGTGGCGCCGCCCGACCCGGCCGGGTTCGCGTAGGTGGCCACCCATTCGTCACCGAGCGTCTTCGCGGAGCCGGCCGGGTCGCCGGAGCTCTCGGAACCGGCGAACAACCGCCCGTCGGCGTCCCAGGCGAGCACCGGGTCACCCGCGCTCGCCGTGCGGATGTGCGCACGGCTGGCATACGGGGTGTTGTCCCCGGGATAGCCGGGCACGAGGGAGGATTGGAACGACGCCCCGCCGTTCTGAGACCGGTAGTAGCCGAGCCAGATCGGCCCTGAGGGGATCGGGGCGCCGTCGGCGTCCAGGCCGTCGTTGTAGACGCCGCAATAGTCGTTCGAGCTGCCGACGATGAGCGCCGGGTTACGCGGGTCGATCGCCACCGCCGGCTCGTTCTGCCGGCCCCGCGATGCCGAGCACTCGCTCAAGGTGCTGTCCTTGGCGACGGGCGTGGCCGGGTTGTTGATGTTGAAGTTGGAGACGTAGCCCCCGTTGGCGTTGTTGTCGTTCGTCAAGCGGGTATCGGCGCCCGGCGTCGAGGCCGAGGCGGACACGCCCCCCAGCCCCAACAAGGCCACGACCCCGACCACGAACAGCGATCTCGGGCGAATGACCTGCGGGTGCGTCGACGCGTCGTCGGCCATAGCTGCTCCTCCGGTCCTTCGCGAACTTCGCGAACTTCGCACCAGAGCGCCTGGCGCGGATGTCTCCTACGCCAGGAGGACGCCGGTACCGGCGGCACTCGAAGGGGAGCGTCGTCTTGGCGAGCGTCCCACCGAGATCGATCCGACGCAATCTTCGAAGTCCTGATCGCGACGACGCGCGCGTTCAGCAATTCAGCCGGGCGTGCTCTGTCGTCTACGGCCGGTGCCGGGCGTACGGTCGGGCGATGACAGCGACACCCGACGTCTGAGCGGTGGCCTACCGGACCATCCCGCA
>JAVHVL010000160.1:0-2824 GCA_032160565.1 Pseudonocardiales bacterium
GAGCTGATCGAGGATCGCGCGCATCTGTCCACGGTGGTCGGCGGTCTGTCGGCGATCGCCGCGACCGGCACGCCGCTCGTGATCGTCCACGGCGGCGGCAAGGAGATCGACGCCGCCCTGAAGGCAGCGGGGATCGAGAAGCGGCAGGTCGAAGGGCTGCGGATCACCGACGCCGCGACGCTCGACGTCGTCGTCTCGGTGCTGGCCGGAGCGGTCAACACCCGCTTCGTGGCGGCGCTCAACACGGCGGGCGTGCCGGCCGTCGGGCTCACCGGAGCGGACGCCTCGTGCGGCCTGTCGGCGCCGGCGCCGCCCCACCGGACGGTGGACGGCCGGGTGGTCGAACTCGGTTGCGTCGGCGTCCCGGACGCGGGCGCCGATATGCAGCTGCTGCATACCTTGACCGCCGGCCGCTTCGTGCCGGTCATCGCCTGCATCGGCCTCGGACGCGACGGACGGCTCTTCAACGTGAACGCCGACACGTTCGCGGGACATCTGGCGGCCCGCCTCGGGGCGCGCCGCCTGGTCATCGCCGGCACCACGCCCGGCGTGCTGGACGCGGACGGTGCGACGCTGCCGCAGCTTGGCGCCGATGCCGTCACCCGGCTGGTGGGCGACGGCACCGCGACGGCGGGCATGATCGCCAAGCTGCGCGCCTGCGAGCACGCGCTCGCCGGCGGCGTGGACGACGTGGTGATCGTGGACGGACGGGATCGGACGGCGCTCTTTCTCGCCGCGTCCGGCGCGGCAGCGAGCGCCGCCACGGCCTCGGCGACGCGACTAGCGAGGATGGTAACGGCATGACTTCAGTAGTGATCGACGACGTTGTCGGGCGCGAGGCGCGCCATGTGCTGCAAACCTACCGGCGGCAGCCGGTCACGTTCGTGCGGGGCCAGGGCGTCCGCCTGTTCGACGCTGAGGGGCGCGAGTACTACGACCTCCTCTCCGGCATCGGCGTGGCGGCGCTCGGGCACGCCCACCGCGGGCTTGCCCGCGCGGTTGCGGAACAGACCGAAACGCTGATCCACACCTCGAACCTGTTCTATCACCCGCTGCAGGGCCAGCTCGCCGAGCGGCTCGCGAACCTGTCGGGGCTGCCGCGCGCATTTTTCTGCAACAGCGGCACGGAAGCGGTCGAGGCGTGCCTGAAGTTCGCCCGCCGCTACTGGTACACCAAGGGCGAGCCACGGCAGGAGTTCCTCGCGCTCGACGAGTCGTTCCACGGCCGGACGTTCGGATCGCTGTCGGTCACCTCCGACGAGCACTACCGCACGCCGTTCGAGCCGCTGCTGCCGTCGGTGAAGTTCATCCGCACCAACGACGTCGCCTCGCTCAAGGCGGCGGCCTCGTCCAGGACCGCGGCGATCATCGCCGAGCCGATACTGGGCGAAGGTGGTATCCGTCCACTGACGCCGGCCTTCGCCGCCGCGATCACCGAGGTCTGCTCGAAGACCGGCGCGCTGTTCATCGCCGATGAAGTGCAGAGCGGCGTCGGCCGCACCGGCTACCCGTTCTACTTCAAGGCGCTCGGGCTGCAGCCGCATCTCGTCTCGGTCGGCAAGGCGCTGGGCAGCGGCGTGCCGATCGGCGCGGCGCTGGTCAGCCAGGAGGTGGCCGACACGATCTCGTTCGGCGATCACGGCACGACCTACGGCGGCAACCTGCTGGCGTGCCGCGCCGGCCTGGTCGTCCTCGACGAACTGGTCGGCGGCGGTCTGCTCGCGCACATCGGGCGCGTCGGCAAGCACTTCGAAGGGCGGCTGCGCACGATCGCGGCGAAGCATTCGATCGTCAAAGAGATACGAGGCGCAGGTCTGATGTGGGGCCTTGAGCTGACGCGCGATGCCGGTCCGGTCGTGCCGGCCGGCCTCGAGCGCGGCGTCGTCGTCAACCGGACGGCGGAGACGGTCGTGCGGCTGCTGCCGCCGCTCGTCATCACGGAGACCGAAGCGGACGAAGCGCTCGGTCGTCTCGATGCGGCGCTGGGCGCCGTGGGAGCTGTCGAATGAAAACACCCACCCGGGGCCGGATCACGCTGCGCACGGCGGGCGCCGCCGACGCGAAAAAACTGCACGCGCTGATTCAGGCGAACCTGGAGGAAGGGCACCTCCTGCCGCGCACGCTCGGCGAGCTGACGATCCACGCGGAGCGGTTCGTCGTCGCCGTGAAGGCGCGCAAGATCGTCGGCTGCGCCGAGCTGGCGCCGCTGAGCCCGCACGTCGCCGAAGTGCGATCGCTGGCGGTCGACGGCGCGGCCCGCGGCAGCCGCGTCGGCGTGGCGATGGTCGACGAGCTGCGGCGGCGGGCCCGACGCGAAGGCTACGAGAAGCTCTGCGCGTTCACCCACGCGCCGCGCTATTTCATTCACATGGGATTCTCGATCGTGCCGCACCTGTGGCTGACCGAGAAGGTGTTCACCGACTGCGTCAAGTGTCCGCAATTCCGACAGTGCGGCCAGTACGCGATGGTCGTACCGCTCGACGTGGCGTTCGACGCCGAGCGCGGCTATGGGTTACCGGCGGCCGCAGCGGCACCGCTCTCGTAAATGACCGCCACACTCTCGCTTATTCCTGGCGGCGTCGCCACGCCGCTCGGGTTTCGAGCCGCCGGCATCAGCGCCGGCATCAAAGCCAGCGGCAATCCCGACCTGGCGCTGCTCGTCGCGGACGCGCCGGCGCAGGTCGCCGCCGTCATCACCACCAACAAGGTGATCGCCGCGCCGGTCCTCGTCTCGCAGGAGCACCTGGCGCGTTCCGGCGGCACCGTGCGCGCGATCGTCGTCAACAGCGGCTGCGCCAACGCCTGTACCGGCGATGCCGGCATG
>JAVHVL010000161.1:0-4360 GCA_032160565.1 Pseudonocardiales bacterium
CGCGCGTCTGCCACCCCGCGGCGCGGAAATGCCGCGTGAGGCAACTCCCCAGCCACCCATGGGCGCCGGTGACCGCTACGACGGCGGGGTCGCCGGCTTCGGCGTCGCGCTGCTCCGGACGCACGCCGGCCTCGATGAGCAGCTTGCGGACGGCGCGCTCCTCGGTCGGCGTGGTCAGCAGTACGACCACGCCGCTCTCCCCCGCGCGCGCGGTGCGGCCGGAGCGGTGCAGGTAGTCCTTGCCGTCCTGGGGCGGGTCGACGTGCAGCACGAGTGAGACGTCGTCGACGTGGATGCCGCGGGCCGCGACATCAGTGGCGACGAGCACCGGTACCGAGCCGTCCTTGAACGCGGACAGCGCCTTGTTGCGCTGCGCCTGGGTGCGCCCGCCGTGCAGCGCTCCGGCCGCGACGCCGGCGCGGCTGAGGTTGCGCGCCATCCGCTCGGCACCGTGCTTGGTACGCACGAAGCAGATCGTGCGCCCTTCGCGGGCGGCGATGGATGCGACCAGGTCGAACTTCTTCTCGAACGGCACACGGAACAGGTGGTGGGACATGGTGTCGACGGAGGCCTCGGCTGAGTGCAGCGCGTGCACGGCCGGCTCGCTGAGGTAGTTGTCGATCAGCGTCGCGACGTCGCCGTCGAGCGTCGCGGAGAACAGCAGCCGCTGACCGCTATTGGGGGTCTGGTCGAGCAGCTGGCGCACGACGGGCAGGAAGCCGAGGTCGGCCATGTGGTCGGCCTCGTCCAGGACGGTGACCTCCACCTCGCGCAGGTCGCAGGAGCGTCGCTCGATCAGGTCGACGAGCCGGCCCGGCGTGGCGACGAGCACGTCGACACCCTTCTGCAGTGCCTGGATCTGCTTCTGGATCGGCAGGCCGCCGGCGACGAGCCGCACGGATACGCCGCGGGCCTGAGCGAGCGGGGCGAGCGCGTCGGTGACCTGCATGGCGAGCTCGCGGGTGGGCACGAGCACGAGACCGCGGGGGCGTCGCGGCGTCGCCGGAGTGCCCTCCAGGCGGGCGATGAGCGGCAGCCCGAACGCGAGGGTCTTGCCCGAACCGGTGGCCGCGCGGCCGAGCAGGTCACGGCCGGCGAGGACGTCGGGGATGGTGGCCGCCTGGATCGGGAACGGCGCTTCGATGCCGTTGCGCGAGAGGGCGCTGACCAGCCCCTGCGGCAGGCCGAGCTCCCGGAAGCCGGGGATGTTCTCGGTGGGGACGATCTGCACGGGCAGGTGGTCCCAGAGGGAACGGGACGAAGCGGGGCGATCGGAGGCGCTACGCGAGGAGGCCTTTGTTGAGGTGGCCTTGCCTGAGGAGGCGGTACGCGAGGAGGCAGTACTCGAGGAGGCAGGGCGGCGCGGCGCGGAAGAACCGCGCGCAGAAGAGCGGGACAAAACAATTCCTTCGGGACGGTGGCACGTCCCGGCAATCCGCACATATGGGCGGTTCTGGCACGAGCCCGACGCGCTGATCGCGTCGTGTGAAGCTGAGGCGCGGGCAATCGGTGCCCGCCAGCTCCTCCCAGTCTAGCGGTTCCTCGACGGGGCGGTGACCACTCGCCGGTCCGGCCGGTCAGCACGACTTGGGGTGCCGACTATCGGCTGCGCCCTTGACCGTCGGTGGGCTGCCCCCCACGCTGGCGGCGTCCGACGAGGTCCGGCCGGGGAGGACTCATGACGCAGACATCCAGCGAGGCAGCCAGAGCGCTGCGGCAGGCCATGGCCGGGGTGGTGATCGCGCCGGGCGACACGGAATACGACGACGCCCGCAAGGTCTGGAACGGCGCGATCGACAGGCGGCCGGCTCTGATCGCCCGGTGCGCGTCCGCCCCGGACGTCGCGAGGGCGGTGACGTTCGCGGTCGAGCACAGCCTCGAAGTGACGGTCCGCGGCGGCGCACACGGCATGTCCGGCCCGGCTGTCGCCGACGACGGACTGATGATCGACCTGAGCGTGCTCAATCACGTCGTCGTCGATCCGGAGGCGAGGCGCGCCCGGGCCGGCGGCGGCGCGCTCCTCGGTGACCTCGACGCGGCCGCCCAGCAGCACGGCCTGGCCGTACCGGCAGGTGTGGTCAGCCACACCGGCGTGGGCGGACTGACCGTCGGCGGCGGCATGGGCTGGCTGACGCGGCTGGCCGGCCTCAGCATCGACAACCTCCTCTCGGCCGAGGTCGTGACCGCCGACGGCCAGATCCGTCGCGCCTCGGCGGACGAGAACCCCGATCTGTACTGGGCGATACGAGGCGGCGGCGGCAACTTCGGCGTCGTGACCGAGTTCGACTTCCGGCTGCACGAGGTCGGTCCGATCATCCAGCTCGGGCTGCAGTTCTGGGGACTCGACCAGGGGCGCGAGCTGCTTCGCCTCGCGCGTGAGGTCATCCCGGCCTTGCCGACCGACCTGAACATCATCATTGCCGGGATGAACGCGCCGCCCGCGCCGTTCGTCCCGGAGGAGTACCAGCACCAGCCTGGATATGCCCTGGTGGTCGTGGGGCTGGGAGCTCCGGAGGCTCATGAGGCCGTGCTCAAGCGGATCCGCGAGGCCTTGCCGCCGGCGTGGGAGTTCGCCAGCCCCATGCCGTTCGTCGGCCTGCAGCAGATGCTCGACGAGCCCAACGCCTGGGGGCTGCACGGCTACGACAAGGGCGCCTACGTCGAGGAGATCTCCGACGAGGTCATCGAGATCATCGCCGAGCAGCTGCCGCGGAAGGCCTCACCGCTGTCGGTGCTGCTGTTCTACCGGCTGGACGGCGCGTACTCCGAGGTCGGGGACGAAGACACCGCGTTCAGCGGCGGGCGCACGCCGCGGTACGCGATGTTCATCATCGCGATCTGCCCGACTCCGGAGCTGCTCGAGGCCGACCGGGCCTGGGTGCGGTCGGTCTGGGAGGCCCTGCTGCCGTACACATCCGACACCGGCGTGTACGTGAACGCGTTCACCGGTAGCGGTGCCGACCGCGTCAAGGCTGCCTACGGGGCGGCGAAATACGAGCGGTTGGCGAGCATCAAGGCGAAGTACGACCCGCGGAACGTCTTCCACCACAACGCCAACATCGAGCCGGCGTAACAGCGCACGTTTCGAGCTGCGTAGAACCGGTTCTATTGCCATGCTTCCGGCATGCGCCTGCTGAGCCGCTCCACCCGCCTGCTCACCACCGCGTTCCTCGTCGCCGCTGTAACGGTCGGGGTCGAACCCGCCGCATCCGCAGCGGCCCCGACCGGCCCCGCGCTGCCGTTCGGTCGGTCCGGGCAGTGGATCAGCAGTTCCAGGGCGAAGGGGCACCGGCCTGGGCCGTGCAGGACGGCGGGCTGGCCAACCCGCCGCTCGGATTTCCCGGTAGCTACTTCGCGAATCCCGCCGAGGACTACGCGTGGGACCAGTTCTGGCGCAACGCGCCGGCACCCGACGGGGTCGGGTTGCAGGACCATCTCGCCGCCGCCTGGGCGCATGTCGCGCAGGCCTTCCGCAACGACCCTCGCGTATTCGGGTACGAGCTGCTGAACGAGCCGTGGCCCGGGACCCTGTGGGAGCCATGCCTGCTGCCGCTGCTCGGCTGCCCGCTGTTCGACTCGACGCTCACGGCCTTCTACCGCGGGGTCGTCGCTGCCGTCCGTGCCGCCGACTCGGGGACGGTCATCTGGTTCGAGCCCAACGTGCTGTTCAACGAGGGCATCGTGACCCATCTGGGCACGATCGCGGACCCGCGCACCGGTTTAGCCTTCCACGACTACTGCGGCCCGGAGTCGATCGGCCTCGGCAACACGCTCTGCGGGCCGCAGGACGACCTCACCTTCGCCAACGCGAAGTCGTACGCGGGCAAGCGCGGCATCCCGCAGCTGCTCACTGAGTTCGGCGCAACCGACGATCTCGCGAACCTGTCGGACATGGTGGCCCGTGCGGACAGGAACCGGGTGGGGTGGATGGAGTGGGCGTACACCGGCAACGACAAGACCAGCTCCTCGCCGAACGGGCAGGCGCTGGTGTTCGACCCGAGTCGGCCACCGACCGGCGACAACGTGAACGCAGCGAAGCTGAAGGTGCTTGCCGAGCCGTATCCGCAGGCGGTGGCGGGAACCCCGACGTCGTGGTCGTTCTCGTCCGGCACCTTCCGGCTGTCCTATTCGACGGTTCGGCCGAACGGCGCCGGCTCGTTCCCGGCCGGATCGGAGACCGATATCGCCGTCCCTCCCGTCCACTACCCGAACGGCTACAGCGTGCAGGTCACCGGCGGCATCGCTGCGTGCGCGCCGAACGCGACGACACTGTGCATCCTCTCGTCGCCGACCGCTTCGATGATCACGGTCACGGTGACGCAGCCGGGTTGATTCAGGGCGAGACGGACATCCGGTCGGC
>JAVHVL010000240.1:0-8959 GCA_032160565.1 Pseudonocardiales bacterium
GAAGGTCAATCCGCGGAACAAGTTGCGTTTCATCTGGTTCGGCGGTGAGGAACTAGGCCTGTTGGGCTCAACGTATTACGTCAACAATCTCAGCCCGAGCGAGCTCAGCAAGATCGGCTACGACCTAGACGCGGACGTGACCGCGACACCGAACTACCTCGTCGGAGTGCTCGACCCGGCAGGGGTCGACCTGTTCAGCCGGACCGTCTCGACGACATTCCCGCCGCAGGTCTACCAGCCCTCGACTGTTGCCCGGGACCAGGGGATCCAGTACTTCAACTCCATCGGGCTCAACCACGAGCTGTTCTCGCCGGTCGGGACGGATGCGTTCAACTTCAACCTTGCCGGGATTCCCGCAAGCGGCGTTCTGACCGGGCAGGACTGCTGCAAGACGCAGGGTGATGTCGACCTGTTCGGCGGATCCCTCGGGAACTTCGAAGGGAACGTGCCGAGCTTCGACGGAGGGTGCGTCGACAACCCGTTCCGCTGGTGCGACAACCTCAGCAACAACGACCCCAAGGTGCTGACGTTCATGTCGAAGGGGTTCGCCAACATGGTCGTCCGGATGGCCTTCGACACGACGGTGCTGTCCTCGGGCGGCAAATCGATCAACAAGACAGCGCCGTCGATACGGGCGAACGCCGGCCAACGCGGCCCAGCACGCTGAGGGGAAACCGCCTGAGTCGGAGGTCAGCGAACGCGGCGCGCTCGATGCGGAGGCAAGCCGGCCGTCTGCATCGGTGGTGTCGGTGTTGTTACTGCGCGCATCTGCATGACATGACCCGGCTGAGTTGTCGAAGTAGTGGTCCTGATCGAGATCGTCGATGAGTCCGGGGTGGTCCGGCTGCCACCCCAGCAGCTCGCGGGTCAAGGCGCTCGATGTCGGGTTTAGGAGGAGGTACGCCGTCGGTGCCTCTCAGCGATCCCGGGGGGTGTCCATGCTGTAACGCTCCGGGACGAACCGCTGCATGTCCTTGGGCGGCCGCTCATACGGACGGTGTTGACGCTCGGGCAGTTCGATCGCGCTGAGCGTCGGCTGCTCGTAGGGCATCACGGAGAGCAGGTGGGCCATCACGTTCAGCCGCGACGACCTCTTGTCATCGGCATCAATCACCCACCAGGGGCTCTCCGGGATGTCGCTGAACTCGAACATGGCGTCCTTCGCCTCGGCGTAGTCGACCCACCGCGACTGTGCCTCGAGGTCCATGGGGCTCAACTTCCAGCGCTTCGCGGGGTCGTCGATGCGCGACTGGAACCGTCTGCGTTGTTCGAGGTCGGACAGGCTGAGCCAGTACTTGACGAGAACGATGCCGTCGCGGATCAGCGCTCGCTCGATCATCGGGACCGTCCGGGCGAACTCTTCGTGCTCCTCCGGCGTGCAGAACCCCATCACGCGTTCGACGCCCGCCCGGTTGTACCAGGAGCGGTCGAAGATGACGATCTCACCGGCCGCCGGCAGGTGGGCGAGATAGCGCTGGAAGTACCACTGGCTGCGTTCGCGCTCGGTGGGGGCCGGCAACGCAACCACCCGGCAGGTGCGCGGGTTCAGCCGAGCAGTGATCCGCTTGATCGTGCCGCCCTTGCCCGCGGTGTCGCGCCCCTCGAAGATCACCAAGAGCCGTTTGCCGTTCACTCGGATCCATTCCTGTAGGGCGACCATCTCGTCCTGCAGCCGCACCTCCTCCTTGAGATAACTCTTCTTTGACAGGACGATCGTCTGCTGCTCGTCATCGTTCATGGCACCTCCATCGACGACGAACGGTAGGTGCGTCGTACCCGTCTCGGCAAGGCGCGGACGGCCTGCTCATTGCCGGCAACGGACGGACGGCGTGCTGCCCGAGTCCGCGGGATGCCGTGGCCGGCGGCAGCGCCACCGCGAAACGACGACATCGTGTCCTCGTTAGTTCGTCGAGCGACGTGCGCGCCGCGCCGCCGCTCTCGCCGACCTTTGGAGGCCGCTTTGCGCCGACCGGTATTCGCAATTGCCGTCGCGCTGGTCCTGGGTACCGTCGCGTTCGCGTCGCCGTCCGGGGCGGTCACCGGCCCCCTTCGCTACGTCGCCATGGGCGACTCCTACAGCGCCGCCTCGGGGAACGTGCCGCCCGACCTCGCCGCGGCACCGGAGTGTGCCCGCTCGGTGGTCAATTACCCGCACGTCATCGCAGCGCGGATCGGTGCCGGACTCACTGACGTCACCTGTGGCGCAGCGGAGACCGGGCACTATTTCACCGCCCAGTACCAGGGTGTCCCGCCCCAGCTGGACGCGCTGCAGGCCACGACGCAGCTCGTCACGATGACCATCGGCGGCAACGACAGCGGCGTGTTCATCAACGCTGTCCTCGACTGCGGGACGGCGGGGCTGTCCACGCTCGGGCAGGGCAGCCCGTGCAAGGACAAGTACGGGTCGTCGTTCCAGGACACGATCACGACGACGACCTACCCCGCCCTCGTCAACGCCCTGAAGGCGGTCCGGGCCGACGCGCCGCACGCCAAGGTCGCCATCCTCGGCTACCCGTGGATCATGCCGGCCACGGCGGGCTGCTTTCCGCAGATGCCTGTGGCGTCGGGGGACGTGCCCTACCTGCGCGGCATCCAGGCGACCCTCAACGACGCCGTGCGCCGCGCCGCCGCGGTGACCGGCGCCGTCTATGTCGACTTCAGCACGGTCTCCGAGGGCCACGACGCGTGCCAGCCGATCGGTGTCCGCTGGATAGAGCCCGTGCTGCTCGGCACCAACCCCGTCATCGTCCACCCGAACGCGCTCGGTGAGGCGCAGCTGGCGACCCGGACGATGACAGTCCTGCGTCTCCACTGAGCCGCGTCGCCGGGCAGGCGGGCAGCGGAAGCCCGTCCCGAGGGTTTCGGCTCCGCGGTCAGTCAGACGAACGCTCGTACGTTCGTTCGAGGAGCTACTGCTCGCCCCGGCGGCGGGCCGCGACGGACTCGCCGAGCCGCGACGGACTCCGCCGAGCCGCCGGTGCGACCTACGGCTGCGCGCCCTCCTCCCAACGGGAGTTCGGTCGCCACGACCTCAGGCGTGGTAGCGCCAGGTACTCGCTGCGGTCGAGGTCATAGCACGGAATCGAGCAGGCCGGGAAAGCGGGCGTCGAGTTCGGTTCGCCGGAGCGAGATCGTGCGCTGACGGCCGGCCGGCTCGTTGCGGATCAGCCCCGCTTCGCGCAGCGTCTTGAGGTGATGGGAGAACGTTGACTTGGGGACGTCGGGGTCGACACTCTGGCATTGCGCCACGGTCTGTGGCCCCTGGGCGGCGATCAGCCTGACCAACTCAAGGCGCGCCGGGTCGCTGAGGGCGAACAGCACCGTGGTGAGTTCGACGTCGGCGAGATCAGGGTGGATCAAGACCCGGGAAGTGGCAGTCATCACAGTTCGACTTTCTTAGAACTATTGCATGGGCAGGCACCGTTCCAACCGTTCAATGCAACTCGAACGGTATGCCGATCGGAGCCAGCCATGGCCAATCTGCTCGCAACATCACAGCACCGCCTGAGCGCCGGCCGAGCGCTGCCCCGTGCGGCGGCCTTCTGGCTCGTGGCCTCGACGACGGCGGCGTTGCTGGCTGCGTCGAGTGCTCCGAGTCCTCTCTACCCGGTGTTCCAGGCCGAGTTCGGGTTCTCTGCCGTCACCCTCACCGGGATCTTCGCGGTGTACGTGCTCGCGCTCCTGCTGAGCCTGCTCACCGTCGGCCGGTTATCGGACTTCCTCGGACGCCGCCCGGTTCTCGCGGTCGCGCTCATCCTGGAGGCGGCCGCGATGGCCGTGTTCCTGGGCGCCGACGGCGTCGCCCCGTTGGTGGTCGCACGCACCATCCAGGGGCTGGCGACCGGAGCCGCTGTGGGGGTGCTGGGCGCCTACCTGCTCGATCTGCAGCCAGGGGACGGGTCACGTCTGGGCTCCCTGGTCAACAGCGCGGCCCCGACATCGGGCCTCGGCGTCGGCGCGATCGTCAGCGGCGTGCTGGTGGAGTACGCGCCGCACCCCACCCGGCTGGTGTTCGCGATCCTGACGGCGGTCTTCGTCGCCCTGGCCCTCGCCACCGCGGCGCTGCCCGAGACCGTGCAGCGCATACCCGGGGCATTTGCGGCGCTGCGTCCTCAGGTCGCGGTACCGGTGCGGGCCCGGCGGGCCTTCGCCGCCGCGATACCGACAATGGTGGCGACCTGGGCGCTCGGTGGTCTGGTCCTGTCGGTCGGCGGATCGCTGCTGGGCTCCGTCTTCGGCCAGACGAACCATGCCGTTGTCGGCCTGGTCATCGGCCTGTTCGCCGCCGCCGGCGCTGGTGCCGCGGTGCTGGGGCGCGATCTGCCGCCCGCACCGATGACTCGGCTCGGCACGGTGGCCCTCGCGACGGGCACCGCGATTTTCGTCGTAGCCGTGGCTGGGTCGTCGCTCAGCGCCTTCGTCGTCGCCTCGATCGTGGCCGGCGGCGGGTTCGGATTGGCCTTCCTCGGGGCGCTGCGAAGCGTTACCCAGCTGGCTCAACCGCACGAGCGGGCCGCGCTTCTTTCCGCGGTCTACGTAGTGAGCTATCTGGCCTTCAGCGTTCCAGCGGTCGTCGCCGGACTGCTCATCACCCACGTGGGGTTGCGAGACACCTCCCTCGGTTACGGCGGCTTCGTCGCACTGCTCGCCGTCGGCACCCTGGGCTACGAACAGCTCGCCGGTCGACCACGCCGACGCGCCGCACAGTCGAGCGACGGCCACTGCCAGGCCGCGCCGAACCAGGCGGATCGAGCTGGAGGCCTGGGACGGATTGCCGTTCGAGCAAGCGGGGAAGACTAGGCCGAAACCGGGATCCGCGACGCAACGAGGGGCCACGCCATGGCGATTGCGACGATCAACCCGACGACCGGTGAACTCGTCAAGACGTTCGACGCTCTCACCGGGGACCAGCTCGAGGACAAGGTGGAACGGGCTGCCCGCGCCTTCGGCGGCTACCGGCTGACCAGCCCCGAGGAGCGGGTCGGGTGGTTGGGTGCCGCGGCCGACGTGCTCGATGTCGACGTGGATCGCGTTGCTGAACTGATGACCCTGGAGATGGGCAAGACCCTGGCCGCGGCGCGAGCCGAGGCGGCCAAGTGCGTCAAGGCGCTGCGGTACTTCGCCGAGCACGGTCCGGAGCTCCTGGAGGACACGCCTGCCGAGGCCGATGCGGTGGGCGCCGAGCACGCGTTCGTGGCCTATCAGCCGATCGGCGTGGTGCTGGCGATCATGCCGTGGAACTTTCCCATGTGGCAGGTGATGCGCTTTGCGGCCCCTGCCCTGATGGCCGGCAACGTCGGCCTGCTCAAGCACGCGAGCAACGTTCCACAGACCGCGCTTTACCTGGAAGAGCTCTTTCGCAGGGCCGGCTTTCCCGCCGACGTGTTCCAGACGCTCATGATCGCTTCGTCAGACGTCGAGAAGGTGCTGCGGGACGGACGTGTTGCGGCGGCGACGCTGACCGGGAGCGGGCCGGCCGGGCGGTCGGTGGCCTCGATCGCCGGCGACGTGCTCAAGAAGACGGTGCTCGAACTCGGCGGCAGCGACCCCTTCGTCGTGATGCCTTCGGCCGACCTCGACAAGGCGGCCGAGGTCGCGGTGACCGCCCGGTGCCAGAACAACGGCCAGAGCTGCATCGCGGCCAAGCGGTTCATCGTCCACGAGTCGGTGGCCGACGAATTCGGGCGGCTGTTCGCCGAGAAGCTGGCCGCGCTGACTGTCGGTGACCCGATGGACGAGCGCACCAGAATAGGACCGCTGGCGACCGAGTCGGGTCGCGAGGATGTCGAGGAACTCGTCAAGGATGCGGTGGACAGGGGTGCGCGGGTCGTGACGGGCGGTCAGCGGCTCGACGGGCCGGGATGGTTCTATCCTCCGACGCTGATCGCCGACGTGACGCCCGAAATGCGGATGTACCGCGAAGAGGTCTTCGGACCGGTCGCCGCGCTGTTCCGCGTACCGGATCTCGACGCGGCCATCGAGCTGGCCAACGACAGCGAGTACGGGCTCGGGTCCAACATCTGGACCGACGACCCCGCGGAGCGCGAGCGGTTCATTCGCGACGTGGAAGCCGGCATGGTGTTCGTCAACGGAATGACGACGAGCTACCCGGAGCTGCCGTTCGGCGGCGTCAAGACCAGCGGATACGGCCGCGAACTGGATGAGTTCGGCATGCGGGAATTTCTCAACATCAAATCCGTCTGGGTCGGCACCGCCGGCACGACCCGATCGGACGCAGGCAGCGGCACCAAGACCGAGTAGTTCCGGCCGCGTTGCGGCGGGTGCTGTCGGGCCGATCGGAGCCGGACGCGTCGCACGCGCGCCGGACGGGTGGCTTTGTCGTTGACTGGGCAGAACAGGCGTCACTACGCTCGCTTTGCGTGGCAATCGTGGGAGATGTCCAGAATGCGCATGCTCATCACGAGACATTCCTGAGCCGTTCAGGTCTGCCCCTGAAGCCGAGGTTTGCGATGCCGTCCGCGATCTGGCGACGGCCGGGCAACTACTGCGGTTGATGCACCCGTCACCCAAGGAGGTCCGGTCATGTCCGATTCGCATTCGAAGGGCCGTGTGTGGGGCAGAAGGCGCCTCGTAGCCGCCGTGGCTGCGGCGGTAGGCGTCCTGGTGGTTGGGGCGTTGTCTGCAGTCGTCGGCCGAAGCGTTGCCGACGCCGCAAGGTCGGCCCCGTGGCTCGACTCGCAGAAGCCGATCTCGGCACGGGTGAACGCCCTGCTGGGTGCGATGACGCTCGAGGAAAAGGTCGGTCAGATGGACCAGCAATTGGTCCCCAACGTCACCGCGCCGAGCGGAGGCACCGCGTGTGGCTCCGGTGGCTTCAACCTGCCGAGCCCGACGTGTATGCAGACCGTCTTGATCGATCAGCACGCCGGTTCGCTCTTGGCCGGCGGCACCGATAGTCCGATCGACACGACCGGACAGGGCGGCATCGGCAACACCGGCTTCGACTGGGCCAACGAATACAACCAGATCCAGAAATTCGCGATCGAGAACTCCCGACTGCATATTCCGCTGATTTTCGGTGTCGATGCGGTGCACGGCTTCGGGCACCCCTGGCAGGCTCCGCTGTTCCCGCAATCGATCGGCATGGGCGCCACCTGGGATCCTGCCGCTGCTCGGGCGGGCGGCGTCGTCACCGCGAACGCGGTGCGGGCGACCGGATGGAACTGGGTCTTTGCGCCGGTGCAGGACCTGTCCCGCGACAACCGGTGGGGCCGCACCTATGAGACATGGGGCGAGGAGCCTGCGCTGACCGCGGCGATGGGAGGCGCCAACGTGCACGGAATGCAGCAGCCTGCTTCGGGGAATTCACTCAACGTGGCGGCTACTGTGAAGCACTTCGCCGGGTATTCGCAGGCAGTGAACGGGCACGACCGCAATGAGGCGCTGCTACCGTTGAACTACCTGCAGAGCATGATCCTCCCGTCGTATGCGGGCGGGATTGACGCCGGAGCGCAAACCGTCATGGTCGACTCCGGCTCGATAAACGGTATTCCGGCAACGGGATCGCATTACCTATTGACCGACATATTGCGCAACCAAATGGGCTTCAAGGGCGTCGTGATCAGCGACTATCAGGATGTCCCCGCGCTCCAGACCGCCTACCACGTCACGCCCGATCTGGCCGGAGCCATCGCGAAGGCCGTGAATGCAGGCGTTGACATGAGCATGGAGGTGTTCGCTCCGGACCAGTGGCAGACCGCCATCCTGCACGATGTGGCCACCGGCGCGATCTCGCAGGCGCGCATCAACGAGGCGGTGCGCCGGATCCTCACGCTGAAGTTCCAGCTCGGCCTGTTCGACCAGGCGTGTGTCCGCACCACCAGCACCCCGTGTGTCGACGCCAGCAAGGCGAACGCGGCGGTGACCGCCGGACGTGACGCCACGCTCAGCGCCGCTCGCGAGTCGATCACCCTGCTGCGCAACGAGAGCAATGCGCTGCCGCTCTCGCCGTCTGCCAAGGTGGTTGTCACCGGGCCGAGTGCCGATTCGATGACGAACCAGCTCGGTGGTTGGAGCGTCAGCTGGCAAGGCGTGTTCGGGGCGGGACACGTCTGCTGCATGGGTCCGGCCAACCAGATCCCACCAGGCACCACGGTGCTCAAGGGCATCCAGGCCAACGACGCCAATGTCGTATCCGCGCCGGACCAGGCGAGCGCTGTGGCGGCTGCGGCCTCGGCAGATGCGGTCGTCGTGGCGGTCGGTGAGAAGGCCTATGCCGAAGGGCTCGGTGACAACCCGGCACCCCAGCTGCCAGCCGATCAGAAGGCACTGATCAGTGCACTCCAGGCGACCGGCAAACCGGTGATCGTGGTCGTGATCGCCGGTCGGCCGGTTGGTCTCGGACCGGCCGAGAGCGCCAAAGGTGTGATCATGGCCTACCAGGGCAGCACCGAAGCAGGTCAGGCCGTCGCCGACGTGATCTTCGGCAAGGTCAACCCGGGCGGAAAGCTGCCGGTCAGCTGGCCGTCCGACGCGGCCACCGTCGGCGGCGACTTCGACGGCACGGCGCCGTCGCCGCTCGGTGACCAGCCGAAGTTCTTCGACCAGCTACCAGGCACGGGATCCGGGCAGGGTCACGCGTACAACCCGCTCTACCCGTTCGGATTCGGTTTGTCCTACACCACGTTCACGACGGGCGGCCTGTCGGTCACACCAAGCGTGTCCAGGCACGGCACGGCGGCGGCGACGTTCACCGTGACCAACACCGGACCTCGTAGTGGTACGGACATCGTGCCGGTCTACGTGAGCCAGCCGGTGAGCAGTGTGGTGGTGCCGCCGCAGCGGCTGGTGGGCTTCACCCGGGTGACGCTGGACTCCGGCCAGTCCAAGACAGTGACCGTACCGTTCCCCGTCTCGACGCTCGCCGAGACTCAGGGCGACATCAACGCCGCGGGCCCGCCGACGGTCCAGCCGGGCTCGTACGTCGTTCAGTTGGACA
>JAVHVL010000242.1:0-10778 GCA_032160565.1 Pseudonocardiales bacterium
TCTGGGCGGGCGTCGGCCTGGTTCAGGACCCGATCCCAGATCGGCAGAAGTGTCCGGTCCAGCAATGCCGCCAGCATCGGACCATACACATCGACGGTGTCGTGGCCCACCCGCCAGAGGTCGCTCTCAGTTGTCACGTACTCCTGACGCAGCCGGACCGGCAGCCAGGGTGGCGGCGGTCAGGCCGGCCCGCTCGCCGGGCGGGAAGCCGGTACGGATCGCCGCGGCCAACGGGGGCGAGTCCAGCTCTGCCAGCAACGTCGCCAGCAACGTGGACATGATCGGCCACACGCAGGCACAATGATTGCGTACACAAAGCCCCGGAATCCCGGGCCTCTCGACCGCCAGCACACAGGCTCACAAGGCTGGTCGGCGTGTTTCAAGACCGCCGCCATTGGCCACTTGGCGAGCCCTCCAAGCGAACGTGACGCTACCGCGGCATCCGTGGTCGACCGTGTGCAGTTCCGCGAGCCCAGGCGACGGAACCTACACACGGTCGGCACCGTCCGGGGGGCCTGGCACGAGCGTCCACGTCGGCGAAGCCTCAGCCGAGCAGGTGCTCGCGCAGGTCAGCGGCGTCCTGCTCGCTCCAGCCGTGCGCGCGCAGCCACCCGGCCGCACCGCCCGCGGACTCGTCCAGCGCGTCGAACAGCCTCTGCATCGTGACGCCCCGCGGCCGGTGCTTGTCGATCGCCTCGCCGGCGAGGTCGTCGACGTAGGTGCGTGAGCCTCGCAGCCGGGCGAAGATCGCCTCGATCCGCTCGGCGCTGAGTTCGTAGTCCGCGACGATCTCCGCACGCGGCACACCCACCTCCGCCAACGCGAGCGCGACGACCACACCGGTGCGGTCCTTGCCCGCGGCGCAGTGCACGATCGCGGCGCCGTCGGTCTGCGCGACGAGCCGCAGCGCCGCGATCACCGAGTCGGCGCGGTCGTCGAGATAGCGCAGGTAGACGCCGGAGGCGCCGCGGTTGGGCGACTCGGACTCGCCGAGGTCCGTTCCGCGGTTCTGCCAGGGCAGGACGACGGGCGCATCGTCATCCAGCGCGGCGACGTCGGTGTTCTGCCCGGACTCCGGGAACAGCGAGAAGTTCCGCACCACGACCTCGGGCTCGTGCGTCATCGGCCCGGGGCCCTCCAGAGCCACCTCGACCTCGGTGCGCAGGTCCACCACCGCGCGTACCGCGTGCTTGTCGACGAGGTTGCGCACGTCGGAAGGGGACAGCCCCTGCAGGTTGTCCGCGCGGATCAGGCGATCCGGACGCGTCTGGCGTCCGTCGGCGGCCGGCAGCCCGCCGAGGTCACGGACGTTCGCGGCACCGTCCAGGTCGATCCATCGAGATGAGCTCACACCCTCGACCCTAACCGCCCATGAACCCTGCATTCACCCCGCTATGACGAGGTGAACGCAGGATTCATCGGAAGGTCAGAAGGCGCTTTCCGGCACGTCCATCAGCGAGTTGTCGGTCGACTCGGCCACCTGGCGACGGGCCGCGAGCTCCGGCAGCACGGTGAGGGCGAAGAATCGCGCGACCGCCGGCTTGCCCTCGTAGAACGCACGGTCCGCGGCGGACAGGCCGTTGTCGTCGAGCTTCTGCACCGCGACGGCAGCCTGGCGCAGCAGCAGGTAGCCGACCATGAGATCACCGGCCGACAGCAGCAGCCGGGTGGTGTTCTGCCCGACCTTGTAGACGTTGCGCACGTCATCCTGGCCGCTCATCAGCTGCTGGAACATGGCCGCCACGATGCCGCCGAAGTCCTCGAGCGCCTTCTGCACCGCGGCGCGCTCTTCCTTGAGCCGCCCCTCGTCAGCGATCGACTCGAGGAACTCGGTGATCTCCGCCGACAGCGCGCCCAGCGCCGCACCCTTGTTCCGCACGATCTTGCGGAAGAAGAAGTCCTGCCCCTGGATGGCCGTCGTGCCCTCGTAGAGGGTATCGATCTTGGCGTCACGGATGTACTGCTCGAGGGGGTAGTCCTGCAGGTAGCCGGAGCCGCCGAAGGTCTGCAGCGCCTGCGCGAGCTGGTCGTAGGAGCGCTCGGAACCCGCGCCCTTCACGATCGGCAGCAGCAGGTCGTTGATCGCCTCGTCGAGGGTGACGTCGGTCCCCTCGTGCTCGCCGATGATGATCCGGTCCTGCGCGGCGGCTGCGTACAGCACGAGCGCGCGCATCCCCTCTGCGTAGGCCTTGTTGAGCATCAGGCTGCGGCGGACGTCCGGGTGGTTGATGATCGTGACCCGCGGCGCCGTCTTGTCGGAGGCCTTGGTCAGGTCCGCCGACTGCACGCGGGTCTTCGCGAACTCCAACGCGTTGAGGTAGCCGGTCGAGAGCGTCGCGATGGCCTTGGTGCCGACCATCATGCGGGCGTGCTCGATGACCTGAAACATCTGCGCGATGCCGTCGTGCACGTCGCCGACCAGCCAGCCGACGGCCGGCTCGCCCGGGTTCTCGCCGAAGCGCAGCTCGCCCGTCGTGGACGCCTTCAGCCCCATCTTGTGCTCGACGTTGGTGACATAGGCGCCGTTGCGCTCGCCGAGCTCACCGGTCTCCACGTCGAAGTGGAACTTCGGCACCACGAACAGCGAGAGCCCCTTGGTGCCTGGGCCGGCACCCTCCGGGCGGGCGAGGACGAGGTGCACGATGTTCTCGGTGAGATCGTGCTCGGCCGAGGTGATGAATCGCTTGACACCCTCGATGTGCCAGCTGCCGTCCGGCTGCTCGATGGCCTTCGTGCGGCCGGAGCCGACGTCGGAGCCCGCGTCCGGCTCGGTGAGCACCATCGTGGCGCCCCAGCCGCGCTCGACGATGCGCTGCGCCATCTTCTTCTGGGTCTCGTTGCCGTTGGCGTAGAGGATTCCGGCGAAGGGCGGACCGGCCATGTACATGTGCAGTGCCGGGTTCGAGCCCAGCACCTGCTCCGCTACGGACCACACGATCGTGCGGGGAACGAGCTGGCCGCCGAGCTCCGGAATGGTCTCCAGGCGCCACCACTCGCTGTCGTACAGCGTCTTGAAGGATTTCTTGACCGACTCGGGGACCGTCACCGAGTTGGTCTTGGGGTCGAAGACCGGCGGGTTGCGGTCGCCGTCGGCGAAGGATTCCGCCAGCGGCCCCTCGGCCAGCTTCGCGACCTCGTGCAGGATGCCGCGCGCGGTCTCCTCGTCGAGCTCCTCGAACGGCCCCTTGCCCAGTACCTTGTCCGTGCCGAAGACCTCGAACAGGTTGAACTCGATGTCGCGGACGTTGCTCTTGTAGTGGCCCATGGCCGTCACTCCTGATCTCGTTCCCGTGCGCGGAACGCCTCGGGGCGCCATTCCTGCAAGTGTTACCCACCAGTAACAACAGGATATTACCCGCGGGTAACGTCTGGCAACCGCGCGCCGCGCCACATGCCGTCTCCACAGGGAGTGGCACCGGGAAAACGGGGTTACAGGACGCGCAGGCGGACGGTCTCCGGCAGGCCGCGCAGCTGTTCGAGCATCTCGTCGGTGAGCGACGCGCCGACGTCGGTGACCACGTAACCGAGGTCGCCGCGGGTGCCGAGCAGCTGCGCCTCGACGTTCACCTTGTGCTCGGCAAGCACGCCGTTGATCGTGGCCATCACTCCAGGGACGTTGTGGTGGATGAGGATGAAGCGAGTGGTGTCCGGCGCCTGCGGCAGCGCCAGCCCCGGCAGGTTCACGCTCATCGCGGTCGCGCCGTCGAGGACGAAGTCGCGGAACTTGCCGGCGACGAAGCGCCCGATGTCCTGCTGCGCCTCCTCCGTCGAGCCGCCGATGTGCGGGGTGAGGATGACGTTCGCAAGGCCACGCAGCTCGGACACGAACTCGTCGCCGCGCCCCTTGGGCTCGACCGGAAAGACGTCCACCGCGGCGCCGGCGATGTGGCCGGACTCGATGTGCCGTCGCAGCGCCGCGTAGTCGACGACGAAACCACGGGACAGGTTGAGGAACAGCGAACCCGGACGCATCAGCGCGAACTCGGAGTCGCCGAAGAGGCTGTTGTTCGACGCGCGCCCGTCCACGTGGAGCGTGACGACGTCGGCCTCGGTGAGCAGCTCACCCATGGACAGGCACCGCCGCGCGTTGCTCAGCGCCAAGCGGTCGGCCGAGTCGTAGAAGAGCACCTTCATACCGAGGTTCTCGGCGAGCACGGACAGCTGCGTGCCGATGTTGCCGTAGCCGACGATGCCCAGCGTGCGACCCCGCACCTCGTGCGCGCCGTCGGCGGACTTGTCCCAGACGCCGGCGTGCATCAGCTCGTTCTTCTCGGTGAGGCGGCGGGTCATCGCGATGATCTCCGCGATGGCGAGCTCGACCACCGAGCGGGTGTTGGAGAACGGCGCGTTGAAGACCGTGACACCCCGCTCCGAGGCGGCCTGCAGGTCGATCTGATTGGTGCCGATGCAGAAGGCCCCGATCGCCACCAGGTTGGGCGCGGCTTCGAGCACCCGGCGGGTCACGTGCGTCTTGGACCGCAGCCCCAGCAGTGCCACATCCGCCAGGCGCGCGGCGAGCTCGTCCTCGTCGAGTGCCCGCGGCTCCGACTCGACGCTGAAGCCGGCCGAGCGAAGGATGTCCTCCGCCTCCGGGTGTATTTGCTCGAGCAGGAGGACTCGGACGGGCTTCTCGCTCACGGGCAGCCTTCAGATCGGCGGTAACGGGGCTTACGCCCAGTCTAAAGTGCCCCCGCCCCGGCTTTATGCCAGGACGGGGGCAGAGGCCGGGGTCAGCCGATCGAGTCAGACCCGTGCTGCGTCAGATCTTGTCGCGTCAGAACATGCCGTGGCGGGTACGGCTGCTGCGGCCGGATACCGCCCGGTAGACCAGCAGTACGATGACCGCGCCGATGACCGAACCGATGATGCCCGAGGGCTGCAGCGCACCCTGGTTCGCATCCTTGTGGAACAACGCGTAACCGAGGAACCCGCCGACGAACGACCCGACCACGCCGACGACGACGGTGCCGGCGATACCGATCGGGTCCGGGCCGGGAACGAGCAAGCGCGCCAGCGCGCCTGCGATCAGGCCCACGATCAAAAGGGTGATGATCAGGCCGAGCATGACGTACCTCCTGGGTAGCCGATGTGCTGTTGCCGACTACCTACCCGGCCCCCATCGGGGCGTAACCACCACTCACATCAGCTGGTCGGTCACCAGCTGACCAGTCACCAGCTGGTCAGTCCGCGACTGCCACCGCGCGGCTGATCCCGATCCCACCCGGGGTGTCGAAGCCGTACCGGGCTATCTCCCTGTCCAGCTCCAGCGGCCGGATGCTGGTGCGCCCGGCGAGGGCAGCGTCGTCCAGTCGGTCCGCGGGGACGATCCACGCCACCTCGAACTCCAGCCCGTCCGGGTCGTGCCCGTAGAGCGACTTGGTGGTGCTGTGGTCCGAGGCGCCGACCAGGGCGCCGGCCTCGGCGAGGGCGGCGGCAAGGGTCTGCAGATCGTGCAGCGTGTCCACCTCCCAGGCGAGGTGGTAGAGCCCCACCGTGGTGCGGCCGGCGCCGCTCGCACCGGCGGCGTCGCCGATCTCGAAGAGCCCGAGGTCGTGGTCGTTGGTCGAGCCGGGCGCTCGAAGGAAGGCCGCGCCGCGCAGGCCGCCCATGCCCTCGATCGGGGCGAAGCCCAGCACGTCGCGGTAGAAGGCGACGCTGCGCTCGACATTCCGGACGTACAGGACTGCATGGTTCAGGCGGTGAATGGCCATGACTGTGCTCCTCGTCCTCGTTTCGGCCAGCTTATCTCAATCTAGTTGAGCCCTCAACTGTTTCCGGCTTGCGGCCGTCACATATCCTTCGACGCGTGAGCGCCACCCGATGGCTGAGCGACGACGAGCAGCGTGCTTGGCGTGCCTACCTGGAAGCCACCAATCTGCTCTTCGACGCCCTCGACCGCCAGATGCAGCAGGACTCGGACATGCCGCACGCCTACTACGAGATCCTGGTGCGCCTGTCCGAGTCGCCGGAGCGGAGCATGCGGATGAGCGAGCTGGCGATCGCGACCCGCTCGTCCCGCAGCCGCCTCTCCCACGCCGTCGCCCGGCTCGAGGAGCGCGGCTGGGTGGAGCGCGTCGAGTGCCCCACCGACCGCCGCGGCCAGGTCGCGCACCTCACCGATCAGGGCTTCGCCACGCTGGCAGCGGCAGCACCGGGGCACGTGGAGATGGTGCACAGGCACGTCGTGGACCCGCTCACGCCCGAGCAGATCAAGCAGCTGGCCGAGATCGGCGAGGCGATCGTCGCCGGGCTGGAGACCTGTTCACCGGACGACGGCGAGTAAGCCGCGCCACGTCGCCGGGACCATGCTCCCGGTGCCGAGCAGGTGGTGGCTGCGCTGGAAGAGCACGACCGCATTGCGGGTGACGGCGCCGTAGTACCCGGTCTGGGTCACGTGCAGCGCCCGCTGCACCGCGGTGACGGCGGGGCCACTCGATCCCACGTGCACGCCGGCGCCGGAGTACTTGATCAGCTCGGCCTTGGTTGCCGACGCGGTGCGCGGAGCGCCGAGCACGGGGTAGCTCGCACAGCGGCTGGAGTTGACGCGCACGCGCGTGCCGGCCCAGTTCAGGTCGCGTGGCCGACACGGGCCGAAGTCCGGCGCGAAGACGGCCTTCGCCCAGAACGTGGTCCGGCCGAGTGCTCCGTTCCAGGACAGCGAGATGTGCATGTGGTTGCGGTGGCAGGCGCCGTCGTTGGCCAGCTGCGGCAGACTCGCGCAGTTGTTGTACGGCGCCCACGCGCCGTTCCACGAACCCCAGATCCGGTTGTTGTAGATGACGTACATGACACCCAGGCGGCGCGCCGTCGCGAACTTGTTCCCGCGCCGGTCCGTCGCCAGCAGCCAGGACAGCACCGCGCCGGCCTCGCTGCGCTGCGTGGCGTTGCGGATCGACACCATCCAGTCGATGGCCCGCCCGTCGTAGTGCTCACTGCGGTTGCCGTCGGTGCCGCACGAATACACGGTGGAGGTGGCGGTGCCGGGGTAGGTCGCCCGGAGCAGCTGCGCCAGCTTGGCCGTGCCGGCCTTCGTGACCGGGTCGCAGGAGGTCTGCGCGACGTACGGGGCGAGCGGCTCGACGGCCGTCGGCAGGCCGGTGGGCATGCTGGGCTGGCGGACTGCGGCGGTCGCCGGGGCGGCGGCAACGAGGCCGGCCAGAAGCAGCAGGACGGCAAGCGCGGCGAAGAGCCGGAGTGGTGAAACGACTGGCGGAGAGAACATGGGAGACCTTCAGCTCGGGCGCCCCCGCCCAATGATTGATCCCCGCCGTCCGCCAGGATGCCCTACGCGGCAGGCCATTACCAGCGGACGAAGGTCACACCTGGTCCGGAGAATGCCGCAGCCGGCGGGTGAACCGCAGCCGCCAGTGGTCACCGACCTGCTCGAGCTCTCCGTCCGTCACCGTGCCCTCCTGGGTGCGTCGACCTTGGCTGCGTCGACCTTGGGTGCGTCGACCTTGGGTGCGTCGACCTTGGGTGCATCGATCTTGGGTGCGTCGATCTCGTCGAGGCGACGTTCGAGAGCGTCCAGGCTGCTGCTCCACAGCGCGCGGTAGGGCGCGAGCCATTCGTCGAGGCTTTTCAGCGGTGCCGGGTCGAGGCGGTAGAGGCGCCGCTGGGCGTCCGCCGTCACCGTCACGAGGCCTGCATGGCGAAGCACTCGAAGGTGCTTCGACACGGCGGGCTGGCTCATCCCGAGCGCCTGGACCAGCTCGCCTACCGGCGACTCCCCCTTGCGCAGCAGATCCAGGATGCGCCTGCGCTTCGGCTCGGCGAGCACGTCGAACGTCGTCGTCACACAGGTGAGCATGCCTCGACCGCTATATGCCTTTCAAGGCATGTAGGTTCTAAAGACGGATGATCCCGCCCTGGTCATCGAAGCCATGAGCGTCCGGGTCGTCGAACCAGCGACCACCGGAGCCGAGGTAGCGGAAGCGCAGCTCCTCGCCGGGCAGCACGCGCAGCGTCACGCTGCGGGTTCCGTTGTTCCGGCGGACCAGCTTGTGCCGCCCGGGCGTCCACTCGTTGAAGCTGCCGACGACCGAGACCGGGCCGTCGTGGATGTCGTCGGGGAGTATGAGCTGCACCTTGGCCTGGCTGGTGCGCTCGTCCATCTGAACATGAATCGCCATGCTGCTCTCCTCAGGCGTGCCACCGGTGTGCACAGGCCGAGGCTAAGAGAAGTGGGCGGCTCGCGAGGGCCCGACACGTCGCGAGAAACCGAAACGTAACGACGCGACGCAGCCGACGCGACGAGCGCATCGTCGGCCGGATGCCGGCGTCCCCGAACTGGGGCCGGCGAGATCCGCACGACACTGGTCACCGCGATCGACGACTTCTCGCCAAGGGAATCGCCCGTGCGCACGGGCTCGTCGAGACGAGTCCGCCGATCGGCATGGTTGTCGTGGGCCGCTGAGCGGCGTTACAACAGCTCGGCAATCCGCGCGGCCGCCCGGCGCGCACCGTCCGATTCGACCGGCAGGTAGTCGACCGGCCGGCCGATCTCGGCGGCCATCGCCGACGCCAGCGCCTCGGGTGCCGTCTCGTCGTAGTCGATGCGCCGCCCGGCGCGGTAGCGGTCGAGGCGGTGGCGGACATGGAAGTTCTGCTCGAAGTGATGTCGCAGCGGCACGTAGAGGAACGGTCGGCGATTGGCCGTCAGCTCCATCGCCGTCGTCAGCCCGCCCTGGATGACGGCGAGGTCGCACACCGCGAGGTGCCGGTACAGGTCGTGCACGTAGGCGTGGATCTCGACGCCGGGAGGTGCGGGCAGCGAGGCGACGTCGATGCGCGGACCGGCGACGACGACCATGCGCAGCTCCGGGATGAGCTGCTTCGCATGGGGGTATGCCGCGATGACGCGACGCAGCAGGTGCCCGCCGACACCGGATCCGCCGACAGTCACGACACAGACCTTCTCGTCCGGCCGGTAGCCGAGCTCTGCGCGGATCCCCGCGGTGTCAGCGACCGCGGCCGGGTCGAATCCGCTGACGTACCCGACGAAGTCGAAGTGCTGCTCGGTCCAGTCGCGGATACCCGGCAGCTGCGGCCCGAGGGTGTCGGGCACGACGTCCTCGGGATTTCCGACGAACAGCGCGCGATCACGCAGCACCGGGTAGCGGGCGACCTGTTCGATCATCTCGGCGTTGTAGTCCGCCGTGAGCGCGGCCTCGGCGGCGCCGCCGTCGGGCATCGGCAGCCAGCCCACGAAGTCGGTGAGCCAGATGTAGGGGGAACGCTTCAGCTCCGGGTTCTCGTGCAGGAAGTAGTCCAGCTCCCACGCCTCGTCGCCGACCCAGGCGTCGTACGGCTGCTCCTCCACCAGGTCGGCGAACACCATGAAGTTGTTGACGAGGATCTCGTCCATCCGGCGCACGGCCTGGAACGCGTGCAGATCGTGTTCGGCGGACTCGGACTCCATGTGCGCCGACTCGGCGGCGAGGTGGGCCGACGCGGGGTGGATGTGCTCTCCCCGGCGGCGCAGCAACTCGGTGAGCGGGTGCTGGGCCAGCCAGTCGACCCGCACATCCGGCCGCAGCACGCGCAGCTCGTCCGCGATCGCCACGTCGCGGCGCGAGTGCCCCAGCCCGATGGGCGAGGAGAGGAACAGCAGGCGCCGTTCCCGGCTCAGCGGGTGCGTCCACGGCCGCTGCCGCTGCCGCTGCACCGGAACCGCGATGCGGTCGACGAAGTCGCGGATCGCCCGGTTCACCAGAACCGGTTCGCGGGCCTGCGGCAGGTGCCCGACGCCGGAGAGGGACAGGAACTCACCGCCGGTGAGCTCGGCGACTCGCTCTCCGCGCGCGTGGGGCTGGCACCGGTCACCCTCGCCGTGGATCGTGAGCACCGGGCAGCTGACCCGTCGCAGGATCGCCTCGGTCTGCTCGCGACTGTCCGACGAGACCGGCCCCTCGTCGTGCGCGATCATCGTCGCCGGGCCGATCTCGAGCGCCCAGCCGACGGCGTCCTCCCGCTGCTTGGTCGAGTGTGGCTCGGTGAGCAGTTCGCCGAAGAAGAACTCCGCATAGTCCGGCCAGTGCGCCAGCCAGTAGTGGCGGTTGGCCTTGTCCCAGCCCGCGTAGGTGTCCAGCTGTGCCTCGAAGTCGGTGCCGGCACGGTGCGGCACCGGCGGGGTGAGGTACGGCGCCCAGGAGGCGATGGACACCACGCCGAGCACCCGGTCAGGGTGCAGCACAGCGGTGAGCAGCGCGCGCCAGCCGCTCGTGCACAACCCGACGAGGACCGCCCGGTCGACGCCGAGGGTGTCCATCACCTCGATCGTGTCGGCCACGAACTCGGTGTCGGCGTACGCGGCAGGGTCGGTCGGGCGGTCGGAGCGGCCGTTGCCACGCGGGTCGATCGTCACGACGCGACGGGTGCGGGCGAGGTAGGGCACCTGCGCCTTCCACGCGCGCGAGTGCACGATGGCGTCGATCGGCGGGAAGACGACCGCGGGGCTCCCCTCGCCGAACACCTCGTACCCGACCTTGACCCCGTCCCGCTCGATGAAGCCGTCGCTGTCCGGATATCGCGCGCGCATCGTGACCCCCTGGTGGACCGAGCCGCGTAACGGTCTCTCGCGCAATTGCACTCCGGTGCGAGAAGCCGCGCAATGGCCCGGCCGGGGCATCCGGTCCGGAGCAGCGGCGGTACCCGGCGTCAGCCGTCGATCGTGAGCGCGCGGACGTCGCCGGCGCTTGCGCAGGCCAGCGCCCGCGCGGCGAGGTCGGCGGCACTCGCCGCATCGACCGCGCGCACCGCCTGCTTCACGTTCGCCA
>JAVHVL010000299.1:0-16332 GCA_032160565.1 Pseudonocardiales bacterium
ACCGGCAAGAACCGCCACCCGCACCCGATTCCGACGCGGCTGCAGCGGCTGTGCGTGGAGCGTCTGCCGATCGAGCCGCCGCCGACGGAGCATTGTCGGTTCCGCCGATCCATGTCTGGCCGGCCTCGCGGCGAGGAATCGGCGCAGGCCGTCAGCAGTCAAGCTGAGCAGGAACAGGGGCGTGGCGGTGACGATGACGACGTCTGCGACGTTGTAATAGTGGTCGCCGAACTGAAGGAAGTCGACCGCTCCGCGCATACTGCCTGGAGCGGTCCAGTAGTGCAGGACGAGTCGGTCGAGCAGGTTGCTGGTCCATCCGCCGATCAACAGCGAACCCGTGACAAGCACCGCGAACGAACGTCGACGGCGCAGTAGGACCAACGATGCGATGCTCAACAACGCGCAGCTCAGCAGATCCAGCAGCGCGCCCGTGGCGGGATCGGCAAACCATCCCCCGATCGCGTGCCCGACCAGCGCGTCGCCACCCGAATTGATGGTCGCCGCGGAGACATGTCGCCAGCCCCACCATTTCGTCGTTTGATCGACGATGACCACGACCGCAAGCAGCGCAGGCATGGTTGCTCCGGGGCCAAGCTTGCCCTTGGACTCCCGGGTCATCGTCCAACTCCTCTGCGTACGACCGAGCTGAATTCAGCGTTGCGGCTCCGTATCCAGCCTTCCGGCGCAGGGGCACTCGCGTCGTCACGGCCAGCGGCCGTTCGGGGTACCTGGAGGCGGGAATCGCCGCTACCGGTTAGCGGGAGCGCTGGGTCGACGCCCGGTGGCTCATCCGTGCAGGACGTATTGCCCGGGGACGGGTGCGGTGAGGATCGTCCAGCCGTACCCGTCGTCGGCGACGGTGGCGCCGCGCGCGTGACCTGGTGCGTCGGCGGTGAGGAACTTGGACCAGCGCACGCGTACGGGCAGCTTGCCCGCCTCGGGTACGTCAACGGTCATGGACGACTGGTCGACGTCGCGGATGCGCGCCGGTGGGGCGACGATCGGCGTCGGGCTCCCGACCCGATACAGCGTCCAATTCGTGTCGGACCAGATCTTGGTCAGGTAGGGCAGCTGCCCGCCGGACACGAGTTGGTATTCGGGGTCGGGGTTCAGGGCCGTCTTGCCGATCGCGACGTAGCCGACGGCGTTGTTGTCCAGCCAGATCTTGTAGGTCAGCGCGTTGAGCGTTGCCCGCGACGTCAGGACGGCGTTCAGGGCGTTGTCGGTCTGCGTCAGGTAGCCGCGGGCGAGCATGGCGTGATCGAGAAGCGCGTAGGAAGCAGTGTGCGTACCGTCCGGGACCGCCTCGAGGCGATAGCTCGTCAAGGCGGGTATCTGGTCGAGTTCGGCTGCCAGCGGCGCGTAGTACGACACGGTCGACATCGGGGCCCGGGCGACGGCCACGTCGTGCACCGTGCCCAGCGCACCGGAGACGATCGCAAGCGCGCTGGCGAACCCGGCGAATCGCGGGCGTGCTCGCGCGGTGGCGACGACGGCCACGGGAAGGCAGATCCAGACGAGCCGCTGGAAGTTCGAACCCATCCCGTTCGGAATCGCCACGAGCAGCGGACAGGCCAGCACGGACAGCAGGATCACCGCGCGCAGATACCTCGGTGGGCGACTCGCGAGAAACATCAGCAATGCCAACGCCGTGACGAGCGCTTGCTTCGCGGTGAAGCCCTCCGGACCAGGGGCGCCGAAGATCGCTCCCAGCACGCCGAGCGTGACACCGGCAGTGAGGATGGTCGTCGCGCTGATCGTCCGATGCGAGCGGTACAGAAGCGTTCCGACCAGTGCGAACGCGATGAACGCGCCGGACACAGGAGAGACCAGCACGGTCAGCGCCGTGAGGATCACCGCGAGGATTCGCCGCTGGTCGCGCACGGCGATGAGCGCGGCAACGGAGATCGCCGTCCCTACCGCGAAGGGAATGCGCCCGCTCCAGAGACTCAGCCCAGCGGTGACGGTCGCAACCCAGGTCGCGGCGAGCGGGTAACTGCTGCCCCGCACGAGGCGCCAGCACAGCGGCGTGATCGCGGCCGTGGCGAGCGCACCGAGCAGGGCAGCCCCTAGCAATGTGGACACGAACGGGATCAGGACCGAGTAGTTGCCCGGCGTCGACCCGCCGCCGAACCAGGAGAACCAGTACGTCAGTCCGACGCCATGTGCCGCCGCAGACTGCCGCGCTCGGGCTGCCCACAGGTCCCCGACCTGTGGGTGCACCACGAGGAACGCGATCACGCCGATGGTCGCGGCCGCGGTCGGATAGAGGTATGACGGCAGGCGTCGCCGCACCGGCGGGCGCGAACTCGGCCGCTGACCGCGCGCTACCCGAGCGGTGACTGCCGTCATGAACGGGCCCCTTTCATCGACCTTTCCCGCCGGCTGTGACTGAACGAGAAGCATGCGGCTCCGCGCCCGCCCCCGACATCACCGGTCCAAGTATGCAGATCGCGGCACCCTGCGCGACGGATGGACATTTCTCGCGCACTTGGTCACCTGAACTGACTGTCGCCTCCCGCTGAGTGGCGCGTTATCCGTTGAATGGCGCGTTATCCGTTGAATGGCACGCTGTACCGCGCCACTCGACGCTAAACGCACCACTCGGCAAGCGGCGGTGGCGGTGGCGGTAATTCGCGCGTACCGGATAGCCGGAATAGGGCGCGGGCGCTTGGCCCCAACTGGGGTGCCCCTCGGGGGTCGGACTCGGGTCTTCGCCGATGCGATTTACGGGTGATCGCTGAAACCGTGGGAGCACACCCCAAATAAGGAGGAACCCATGACTGATATCGACACCAGAACCGCGGACGTCGACGGTAGCTCGCGAAGCGGGGCCCGCCCTGCCCAGCCCGCCACCCCGCCGGGCCCCACCAGCACGCGCAAGTACGCCACCGAGTTCATCGGCGCGTTCATCCTGGTGTTCACCGTCGGGTGCACGGTGCTGAGCAAGGCCGCACTCGCCCCGCTCGCCATCGGCGCCAGCCTGATGGTGGGGGTCTACGCGGGCGGCCACATCTCCGGCGGGCACTACAACCCAGCGGTCAGCTTTGCCGCGTTCGTGCGCGGCCGGCTCCCTGGCCGTGACCTCGTGCCGTACTGGGTTGCGCAGCTGGCAGGCGGCGCCCTCGCAGCCGGCCTCGCGGTGTTCGTCATCAACCCGCCGGCCCGGCACCCGGTGGCCTTCACCGGTCGCGCGCTCGGCGCTGCGTTGCTCGCGGAGTTCATCTTCACGTTCGTGCTGAGCTACGTCGTCCTCAATGTGGCAACGAGCAAGGACCAGCCCAACAACTCCTTCTTCGGCCTGGCGATCGGCTTCACCGTCCTCGTCGGCGCGGTTGCTGTCGGTGGCGTCAGCGGCGGCGCGTTCAACCCCGCGGTTGCCTTCGGTGGGTCGCTCATGGGGTTGTTCGCCTGGGCGAACATCTGGATCTACCTGGTTGGTTGCCTCGCGGGAGGTGCGGCGGCGGGCCTTGCCTTCCGCGCGCTCAACCCCCACGACGCCTGACGAAGCTGACCTGGCCGCGGGTGTCATCTCCCCTCGCGGCCAGGTCTGCACCACGCACGGACCCGAGTTCACCAACGAATTCGCTTATCAGCAAAGGAGAAACCGATGACCGAGACGATCGCAGGAGTCAGCATCCCGGACACAGCACTCGTTCGGGAGGCAACCGATCTGGTCCGCGCCGCCACGACCCCGCTGCTGTTCGACCACTCACGACGGGTCTTCCTCTTCGGCACGCTCAAGGGCGCGCATGCCGGACTCAAGGCAGACCCCGAGTTGCTCTACGTCGGCGCGATGTTCCACGACCTGGGGCTCACGGAGGGTTACCGACGCACCGATCAGCGCTTCGAAGTGGACGGAGCCGACCTGGCCCGCGACTTCCTGCTCGACCACGGCCGCAGCGAGGCCGACGCACGCGCCGTCTGGCTCGGCATCGCGTTGCACACCACTCCGGGTATTCCGAACCACCTGGAGCCCGAAACCGCACTGGTGAGCCTGGGAGTCGAGACCGACGTCCTGGGCTTGGACCTGACCGACATCAGCGCGGAGCAGATCAAGGCCGTAACAGACGCCCATCCAAGGCCGAACTTCAAGAAGAGCATCCTGCAGGCGTTCACCGAAGGCATGCAGGACCGGCCAGACACGACATTCGGAACGATGAACGACGACGTACTCGCACACTTCGTTCCCGGCTTCGTGCGGGAGGACTTCGTCGACATCATCCTGGGTTCGGATTGGCCGGAATAGCGACCGCTCTTTGCTCATCATGGCCGGTGACAGGCGCCTCCCAGGCGCCGGTCGCCGGCCATCTTGCATACGCAGCGATGGGCCGTGAGGTGCCCCGCTGTGCGAGGCGCCCCCACTGGGGTGCCCCTCGGGCGTCGGACTCGGGTCTTCGCGGATGCGACCGTTCGGCCCCCCATGTGACCGTGAAAGAACCACCCCAACGAGGAGGAAGTAATGACCGATTTCAAACCGCCAGTGACCACCACCGACTCCGGTATCCCGGCCGCCAGCGATCACCACTCGCAGACGCTCGGCCCGGATGGCCCGATCCTGCTGCAGGACCACTACGTCATCCAGAAGATGGCGCACTTCAACCGTGAGCGCGTGCCGGAGCGCGTGGTGCACGCGAAGGGCACCGGCGCGTTCGGTTCGCTGGAGATCACCGAGGACATCTCGGACTTCACCAAGGCCGACCTGTTCCAGCCCGGCCGCAAGACCGAGATGCTGGCCCGTATATCGACCGTGGCCGGTGAACTGGGTTCTCCGGACACGTGGCGCGACCCGCGCGGCTGGGCGCTGAAGTTCTACACCCGCGAGGGCAACTACGACCTCGTCGGCAACAACACCCCGGTGTTCTTCATCCGCGACCCGCAGAACTTCTCCGACTTCATCCACTCGCAGAAGCGCCGCGCCGACAACGGCATGCGCGACAACAACATGCAGTGGGACTTCTGGAGCAGCAAGCCGGAGAGCGCGCACATGGTCACCTGGTTGATGGGCGACCGGGGCATCCCGAAGACGCTGCGGAACATGGACGGCTTCAGCAGCCACACCTACCTCTGGGAGAACGCGGCCGGCGTCAAGCATTGGGTGAAGTACCACTTCAAGACCGACCAGGGCATCGAGTTCCTGACCCAGGCCGATGCGGACCGCATCGCCGGCGAGGACGCCGAATACCACCGCCGGGATCTGTACGAGAACATCAAGGCGGGCAACGCACCGTCGTGGACGCTGTCGGTGCAGTTGATGCCGATCGCCGACGCCGCCGACTACCGGTTCAACCCGTTCGACCTGACCAAGGTGTGGCCGCACGGCGACTACCCGCTGATCAAGGTGGGGCGGATGGTCCTCAACCGCAACCCGGAGAACTTCTTCGCGCAGATCGAGCAGGCGGCGTTCGAGCCGGCCAACCTGGTGCCGGGTATCGGCCCGTCGCCGGACAAGATGCTGCAGGGGCGGCTGTTCAGCTACCCCGACACGCACCGTTACCGCA
Organism: Pseudonocardiales bacterium; assembly: GCA_032160565.1. Classification (GTDB taxonomy): domain Bacteria; phylum Actinomycetota; class Actinomycetes; order Mycobacteriales; family Jatrophihabitantaceae; genus RYN-117. Next base: position 5,502 of record JAVHVL010000299.1, read on the forward strand.
TCGGGCCGAACTACCTCCAGCTGCCGGTCAACCAGCCCAAGGCAGAGGTCCACTCCTACAACCGCGACGGCCAGATGGCCTACATCAACGGAGGCGACCCGGTGTACGCGCCGAACTCCTACGGCGGCCCGGCGGCAGACCCGTCGGTCGAGCTTCCGACCTGGAAGGTCGAGGCCGGCGAGATCGTCCGCAACGCCTACACGCTGCACAGCCAGGACGATGACTTCGGCCAGCCCGGCACGCTCTACCGCGAGATCCTGGACGACGCGGCACGTGCGCGGCTGGTGTCCAACGTCGCAGGGCACCTGTCCAACGGCGTGGTCGAGCCGGTACTTTCCCGGGCGCTGACCTACTGGCACAACGTCGACGCCGATCTCGGCGCTCGCATCGCCACCAGCCTCGGGGTCGCAGACGCCCGCTCGTCGGTCGCCTGAGCAAGAACCTCGTCGGCCGCCTGAGCAAGAACCTTCTCGGCCGCGTGAACAACAACGGAATGCGGGGCCGGCCCTCTTGGGCCGGCCCCGCTACGCGTGCTCCGGGGCCCGCACGGGCAGCGCGCGGCGGACATCGTCCGTTGTTGGCCGCGGCAGGCGATTCCTGCTGGCTGGAAGTGACGTTGGCCGCTGGCCGCGACGACATGAGCGGGCGCGCGGACGATCATGGATCTTGTGCAGCCCGAATCGTCCAAAAGTCCCGGAATGTCCAACAGCTCACCTCCGCTGCGGCGCAGGACACAACGATGATGCTCAGTAGGAATTGCGTCGAGTTGGAGCGGCTGATCGGGCGGGCCCGCTTCAGGCGCGGCGGGTCGCTGGTGGTCCGGGGCGAAGCCGGATCCGGGAAGACCACGTTGCTGGCGCAGTCGCTCGACCTCGCTACCGGGTGTCGTGTCGTCCATGTGACCGGCGTTGAGGCGGAGAGCGAACTCGACTTCGCCGCGATCCACCGGTTGTGCGAGCAGCTGTGGGACGGCCTGGAGCGGTTGCCGGACCCGCAGGCTGACGCGCTCAGGTCCGCGCTCGGCCTGATCACGGCCAGCCTGCCCGATCACCTTCTGGTCGGTCTGGCCGTACGCAGCTTGCTCGCCGAAGCGGCGGAGCAACGGCCGCTGATCTGCGTGGTCGACGACGCACAGTGGCTCGACGGGCCGTCAGCGCGGGCGCTCGCGTTCGTCGCCCGCCGGCTGGACGCCCTGCCGGTGGGGTTGGTCTTCGCGGTGCGTGGGCGCCGCGACGAGCTGGGCGGACTGCCCGACGTCGAGGTGGACGGCCTCTCCCCCGTCGAGGCTCGTGCACTCGTGGACAGGGCATTCCCCGGACCGTTCGACGAAGAGGTGCGAGCCCGGATCGTGTCCGAGACGCAAGGCAATCCCGTTGCCGTCGCCGGCACGTTGCGCCTGTTCAGCCCGGTAGCGATCGCCGGTGGCTTCGCGTCGCCGAGCGCCATCCCATTGCCAGCAGCATTGGAAGAATCCTTCTGCCGCCTGCTCGAACGGCTTCCGGACGACACTCGGCTGCTGCTGCTGATTGCGGCGGCCGAGCCTCTCGGCAGACCCCGCCTGCTCTGGCGGGCGGCCGACGCGCTCGGTATCCCCGCAACGGCGGCCAACCGCGCCGATGCAGCGGGATTGCTGCGATTCGGAGCGGTCGTCGGCTTCCGTCACCCTGCCCTGCGTTCGGTGGTCTATGGCGCCGCTTCGCCGGACGATCGGCGCCGCGTACATGAGGCGCTGGCGCAAGCCACGGATCCCACGATGGATCCGGACCGGCACGCCTGGCACCGGGGCGAGGCGACGTCCTCCCCCGACGAAGGCGTTGCCGCGGAGCTGGCGCGGGCGGCGGGCTCGGCAAAGGCCAAGGGCGGATTGACGGCGGCCGCCGCTCTCTTGGACCGAGCCGCGGCACTGACACCAGACCCGGGGCGGCGAAGCGAGCGCATTTTCGCGGCCGGGGAAGCCAAGCTGGCCGCCGGCGCACCCGATGAGGCGCTGGGGCTGTTGGCCAGGGCCGAACCGCAGCTGCTGGAGAAGCGAGAAGCTGCCCGCCTGGAGCAGCTGTTGGTTCGAGTCGTCGTTGCCCAAGGTGGAGGAGGTGACGCTCCCGCGCTGCTGTTGCGCGCGGCGAAGCGCCTGGGTCCACTCGACGTCGGCCTGTCCCGGGAAACGTATGTGGAGGTGCTCGAGGCGGCGATTCACGCCGGCCGGCTGTGCAGCGCCCCGGGGCTCGCGCAGGCTGCCTCGGCAGCTCGGGCCGCGCCGCCACCCCCCGAGCCCGCTCGCGCCGTCGACCTGCTTCTTGACGGCTTGGCGACTCTCTTCAGCGACGGGTACCCCGCCGCCGTGCCCGTGCTCAAGCAGGCACTTCACGATCTTCCGGCGGAATCGGGGACTCAGTGGCATTCGCTCGGCGCCGGCATCGCTTCGGACCTTTGGGATGACGGCACGGCCCGGGCCCTTGCCAGCCGGCAGCGGGAGCTTGCCCTGCGCGACGGGGCGATGGGAGCGCTGCGACAGTCGCTGTCCATCCTCGCCGAGCTGTCGGTCCATGCCGGCGACTTCGCAGCCGCGGCCGACTTGATCGAGCAGGCCGACGCGATCACGACCCATCCGGTCATCGCCGGCATGCCGTGCGCACCGCTGATGCTTGCCGCCTTCCGCGGCGCGGAAGAGGAGGCCGTCCAGCTCATCCAGGCGACCGTCGAGCACGCAACCTCACGAGGCGAGGGGCGGGTCATCGCCTTCGCCGAGGAGATGACAGCTGTGCTCCAGAACAGCCTCGGCAACTACCGGGATGCGTTGACGGCCGCTCAGCACGCGTCCGAGCATGAGCAGTTGGGCGTGTCGGACCGGGCCTTGGCCGAGCTGATCGAGGCCGCCGTCCGCAGCGGAGAGCCGGAGGCGGGCGAGCTTGCGTTCACCCGCCTGAGTGCGCGAACCAGGCTGAGCGGTACCGACTGGGCGCTGGGGATCGAGGCTCGGTCCCAGGCCTTGCTCAGCGAGTCGCAGGCCGCGGACGAGCTCTACCGAACCGCCATCGAACGGCTCGGACGCTGCTCCGTCTCCACGGCGCTCGCCCGGGCCCACCTGCTCTACGGCGAGTGGCTCCGCCGCGAGGGGCAGCGAACGGAGGCCCGGCAGCAACTCCGCACCGCGTTGCACATGTTCACGACCATGGGCGCCCAAGCTTTCGCCGAGCGGGCAGAGCACGAACTCCTCGCGAGCGGCGAGCGGCTGCACAAGAGCGAGCCCAGCACGCAGCTGACCTCCCAAGAGGCCCAGATTTCGCAGTTCGCACGCGACGGATATTCGAACCCGGAGATTGCCGGGAAGTTGTATATCAGCCCGCGCACCGTCGAATACCACCTGCGCAAAGTCTTCATGAAACTCGGCATCAGGTCGCGCAACGAACTGAACCGGGTGCTCACCGCGACCGAGCTGCACCCCTCGACGGCGCACGCCGCGACGGCGCAGCCCTCGACCGCGTGGCGCACCTGGGAGCCGACCGTGCCGTCCCCGCACGGAAGTACGCCGAGGTGATGCCGGTATGAGTCTGTTGGCGATCGGCCTCAGTCACCGCACTGCCCCGGTCAGCGTCTTGGAGCGCACGGCACTCGACGCCGACCGATTGGCCAGACTGCTCGAGGATGGCGTGGCTGAGGGCGCGGCCGCCGAGATCACGGTGCTCGCGACCTGCAACCGGCTCGAGCTCTATGCCGAGGTGGACAAGTTCCACGCCGGCGTGGACGAGCTGGCCGCTCAGCTGGCTGAGCACACGGGTTTGTCGCTGGGCGAGCTCACGCCGCACCTGTACGTGTACTACGAAGACCGTGTGGTGCACCATCTGTTCTCGGTGGCCAGTGGCCTCGACTCGATGATGGTGGGCGAGAGCCAGATCCTGCGCCAGATCAAGGACGCGCTCGCCCTGTCCCAGAAGCAGGGAACTGCCGGGCGGAACCTCAACGAGCTGGTGCAACAGGCGCTGCGCGTGGGCAAGCGGGCGCATGCCGAGACCGGCATCGACCGGGCCGGCCGGTCCCTGGTCACGCTGGGGCTGGCTCAGGCCGAACCGATCCTCGGTCCGGTGTCAGGGCGCGCGGCGCTCGTGGTCGGTGCAGGCTCGATGAGCTCTCTCGCAGCGATGACGCTGCGCCGCGCCGGCATCGGCGAGCTTGCGGTGCTCAACCGAACCTTCGCCCGCGCCCAGCACCTGGCCGAAGCGGCCCGCGGTCGGGCCTATCCGTCGGACCGGCTCAGTGCGGCCATCGCCGAAGCCGACCTGGTGATCTCGTGCACCGGGGCAACGGGCTTCGCCATCAGCACGGAGGTCGTGTCTGAGGCGCTGACGGGACGGAGCTCCGACCGGCCTCTGGTGTTGCTGGATCTGGCGATGCCCCGCGATGTCGACCCGGCCGTCCGCGAGCTGCCCGGCGTGACCGTCGTCGATCTCGTGCGGCTGTCCGAGGTATCTGCCGCCGCCGGCGCTGCGGTCGATGTGGAGGCCGCCAGGGCGATCGTTGTGGAGGAGGTCGCCGCGTTCCGCGCCGCCCAGCACGCCTCGCGAATGGCTCCGACGATCGTCGCACTGCGCTCGATGGCCGCCCGGGTGGCCGAGGCCGAACTGGCCCGCCTTTCCGGGCGCCTGCCTGAGCTGGCGGCGCACGACCGTGACGAGATCGCGCTGGCCGTGCGCCGGGTGGTCGACAAGCTGCTGCACGCGCCCACCGTGCGGATCAAGCAGCTGGCGGCCGAGGAAGACCGCGTCTCCTATCCCCAGGCGCTACGCGAACTGTTCGATCTGGATCCGAAGACGGTGGAAGCGGTCAGCGTCGCGGACCCCGCCGTCGAGGACGAATCCAGCTGACCCGCGCTGCTAGAACCAGGAGCGACGATGTGTGAGAGCACCGAGAATGTCTTGCTGTTCGCGTTCCGCGGCGCGGCCGGCGCCGGGCGGGTCGTGGCGGCCGCCCGCGAACTACCGGGGCTGCGATCGGTCGCGCTGGTCGGGAGGGCGTCCGAGGTCGAGGTCAGGATAATCGGAGGCGCGGACGCGCAGAACGTCGAACCGCGATGGCTCGCGCCGGTCCTCGCCGTCGTGGATGCCGTCTCCAGTTCATTGCGAGACCTGACCGGCCTGTCCAGTGGATCGGCCGGCATCAGCCTGCCGGACTCCGACGACGGCATTGCCACGTTCGGTCGGCTCATCCGTCCGGAGTCGATCGTGCTGATGGTCGCGGCCTACGAGGACGCGACAGCGACGATGGACACGATCGCGGACCGCCTCGGCATGGCCCTCTTCCAATCGCCGGCTGCGTGAATCCGATGATTCCGGCAGGGCGTGACGTGTCGGCAGACGAGATCCGCGCAATCCTCGGCGGCCGCCCGCGCTGGGCGCGTCAGGGCTGGGGCGGCAGCCCGAGGATCGTGGCGACGACCGCCGAGAAGTCCAGGTCCGCCGCACCCTCCTCGGCCGCCTCGTCCAGCCATCGACGGATGCTCTCGGCAGTCTTGAGCGCTACGCCGGCGTGATCGGCGGCGTCGACCGCGAGCCGCATGTCCTTGGCGGCAAGAGAGAGCTTGAAGCTCGGCGGGTAGCGCCCGGCCTCGATGTTCGACCGCTTGGCCCGCACCGTGGCCCCGACCGGCGAGTCCGTGAGTACGTCGAGAACCGTGCTCTGGTCGAGCCCGAGCTCCCGGCCCAGCGCCAGCGCCTCACCGGCAGCGACGACGGATGCCGCAAGGGTCGTGTTGACCACCAGCTTCATCGCGGCGCCTGCTCCGGGGCCGCCCACCCGGTGCACGTCGCCGAAGACGTCGAGGACGGCGCGAACCCGCGCGAACTCCTCGTCGTCGGCGCCGACATACACGTGGAGGCGGCCGTCCGTCGCCTCCGGGATGCTGCCCCGGACGGGTGCGTCGACGGCGGCCACTCCGCTCGGAAGCCGGGCCGCCGCGGACCGGAACACGTCCGGCCCCACCGTGGACATGTCGATCCACGTCTGGCCGGACGAGAGGGCCGATGCGATTCCGTCTCGTCCGAACAGAACCTCATCGACGGCTTCCGGCGTGGCCAGCATGGTGATAGCGAACTCGGCGCCGGTGACAGCGGCGGCCGGCGCCGCGGCGACGATGGCACCCGCCTGGGCCAGCGGGGCGGTGCGCGCCACGGAGCGGTTCCAGACCGTGACGTCATGCCCGGCGTTCACCAGGCGAGCGGCCATGGGCGTCCCCATGTTGCCGAGACCGAGGAAGGCGATCTTGGACACAGCATTACCTCGCTTCGCTTCGATCCGGCGAGCGCAGCGGAGCTACCTGCCCTGCCGGGGGACTTCCCTTGTTCCACACTCCCGCTCCGCGTGCCTTGTGTCTTCGGCGCCAGCACCAGTCGCGGGGTCCGGCCAGCGTGGCTGGAGGATTACCGGCTGGCGGCAATGTGCGTCGACCTGGCCGGCAGGCGATTCGTCTAGCGCGCTTCGAGGAACCTCAGGACCGCCAACACCCGTCGATGGTCGGTCTGGCTCTCCGGCAGATCCAGCTTGGTCAGGATGCTCCGGACGTGCTTCTCGACCGTGCCCTCGGAGACGAAGATGCGACGAGCGATTCCCGCATTGGAGCCGCCCTCGGCCATCAAGGCCAGCACCTCGCGCTCCCGCGGGGACAACACGTCCAGCGGATCACGCCGGCGCCGGGCCTTGACCAGCTCCTGCACCAACGACGGATCCACCACCGAGGCGCCCGCCGTGATTCGCTCGACGGTCTCGATGAACTCCGCCAGATCAGTCACGCGACTCTTCAGCAGGTAACCCAGCCGCTCGCCGCCGGCCAACAACTCCATAGCCTCGTCCACCTCGACGTGCGCGGACAGCACGATGATCGCCGTGTCGGGCAGCTCCTGGCGGATCACCCGCGCAGCATCCAGACCCTCGGTCGTATGCGCCGGGGGCATCCGGATGTCGACGATCGCGACCTCGGGCCGGGTTGAACGAACCAGCGCGAGCAGTTCGACCCCGTCGCCGGCCTGACCCACCACGTCGAAACCCGAACGATCGAGCAAGCTGGCCAGGCCCTCACGCAAGAGCACATCATCATCGGCGAGCACGACACGAGTCGGCATCCCACGAGTATCGACCATCCCGGGCACCACCGTTGACACATTCACGCCGGCCACCTCAATACCGCCGAGGAAAGCGCCGGCCCCGGTGGCGCGACGAGGCGAGATCGGTGCTAGCCATCCTCACCTCCGTGTCGGGCACAAAATGTGCCGCCTACAGCCTGGCAATACGCGGGCGCGTGGTCTGCCCGGTCAGCGGGCATTGCCGTTACCTGCTAGCTGCACCCAGACGCACCTCCATGCGTCCGCAGGCTGCGGCCGATCGCCGCGACGACCTCGGCTAGCCTGAAGTGGCAGGCAATGATCCGGTCAGCTGGACTCCCGGTTGGCGCTGAGGACAACATTCACGCTAGCGGGAATGCGTAGCCGGCAGTGCTCTTGCCATCATTGGAACATGCCCTTGCGCTGCCTCATCGTCGATGACAATCCTCAGTTCGCCGAGGTGGCAGGGCGCCTGCTCGAGCGCGAGGGGCTGGTCGTACTCGCAAAGGCATCAACGGGCGCCGAAGCCATCGATCTGGTGCGGGAGTGCCAACCAGACCTGGTAATACTGGACATCGACCTCGGTGCTGAGAGTGGCTTCGATGTGGCCCGGCAACTCGACTCGCAGCAATCGCAACCCGAACCGGGCGCCGTTCCGGAAATCATCTTCGTGTCGGCGCACGCCGAAGAGGATTTCGCTGACCTGATATCCGACAGCGTGGCGATCGGCTTCCTTGCCAAGTCGGCATTTTCAGCCCAGGCAATCCTCCAATTGGTGAGCGCCAATTCAAGCAGCAATGACACGCGCAATAGAGACGCCTGACCCGAAAGCGTTTGATTGGCATCGATATGCCGATTCCACGGGTGGGAATTCGCGTGTAGCGGCCGCCCACCACGGCCCGCGTGCCGGCGAGGACGGGCCGCCGCAATACCGGCTAGCAGGTACTTCCGCGGTAGCACCAGCCAGATCCGAAGATGGTCGCTCGCACGGGCGACATCGCCGGGGCACGGCGACAGGCTTGACGGCAACAGACGGAATGGTGACAGGAGCGTTCCATGCCTCGACAGGGCGAGATCGACCGAGACCGAGACACGCGGTACGGACCGGCCGAACGGACAGGCGTGCTCCTGCACTCTGCTCGCGGCGTCGCGGGGAACGACGCGGTCCTCCGGACGCGAGCGTCGTCTGCGGAACTGCACGCCGCCCGGTGCGCCGAGCGCGGTCTACGCGAGCGAAGCATCGAGCACCTGCGCGAGGCCCTGGCCTCCTACGACCAGCTCGGCTCCGCGCACGACAGTGCTCGGGTCCGCTCGCTGTTGCGCGACGTCGGTGTTCGGGTCAGGCATTGGACCTACGAGCAGCGCACCGTGTCCGGTTGGCAGAGCCTGACAGCGACCGAGCGGCAGATCTCCGAGCTGGTTGCACTGGGTCTGACCAACCGCGAGGTCGCGGCGGAGATGTTCATCAGCTCTCATACCGTCGCGTTCCATCTGCGCCAGGTGTTCCGCAAGCTCGACATCCGGTCGCGCGTCGAACTCGCCCGTCTGGCCGTCGAACGCGAGCAATCGCTGCGGAGCGCATGACTTCGGTAACCAGTACGCCGGCCAGGATCCGTCCAAGCCCAAGCCCGGCATCGATGCACGACACCCTCTGGAAGGAGGCTTCGAATGCTAGTCATCCTCTGCATCGCGATGGCGATCGTCGGCACCGCGATAGCAGCAAGATGCCGGCGCAAGCGCCGCGCGGCACGCGAGCCCCTGGCACGAGCAATCGGCGTGCGAGAACTCGCCGAGCTCGACGCACACCTCGAGGCGGTCGCACGGGACGAGGTTGGTCGCATGGAGCAGGAACTCGCCCGTTACCTGGCGGGCCGTGCCGGGCACGTCGTGGTCATTTCAAGGGCGCCGAACGGCATCGCGCTGGAGCTGTCCGACGGTCGTCGTCTCGCGCTGCGCGGCATCAGCGTCCGGACGCTCGAACTACTCCACCGTGCCGCGCCAATGCACCTGCTTCGCCCTGAGCGCTTGGACCGTGACGCCTTCTCCTACCGCCTACTGCTTCGCGGACTGAGCGGCGCCGAGGTCGAGATCTATGCGCGCAACATCGCGCTCGCGGTCTGAGCGAGCGAGCCGACGCCGGCCGCATTGAGCACCCATTCGACACGCGAGCGCAATCCGTGGTCCTTCCTGAATCGGAGTAAGCCATGATCGACATCGTTGACGCGCTTGACCTGCTGGACAGCTGTGTCCGGGACCGCGGTGCCGGCTTTCGCTCGCCGCGCCGACGTGGCTCCGCGGCTGCCCCGCGGGGGCGCTATTACAGCTGCCCGGCGGCAAGGGACAGCATTGTGAACCTGGCGTTGATCAAGGCGGGGGTGCCCCAACCAGCCCTGAGCAGGCTCGCGAGCAAGACTGTCGCTGACGTGTACGCCTCCGGACTCCATCCACTCGACCTGACACTGGGCGCGGTCGTGGTGTTGCGCGCCGCGGAGTCTATGGAGCGGCGCGGGCACGCATGGGGGTCGTGTCTGCAAGCCGCACTGCAGGCGGCGTCGAGGTTCATCGAGCTGATTCCTGACGGCGTGGTCCGATGCGCGGCCGAGGCGGCGGCCGACTAGCCCCTGATCGACCACCACCCATCTCAACGAGAGGCCTCGCCGTGACTGAGATCAATCCGCGCCAGAACGTCACATTCGCCAGCAATGGCGGACAGGCTCACGGTTACCTGAAGCGGCCGGCGAGCGGTTCCGGTCCAGGGCTGATCGTGATCCAGGAATGGTGGGGGCTGGACGACCACATGGCCGACGTCGTCGACAGGTTCGCCGCCGAGGGGTTCGTTGCGCTCGCGCCCGACCTCTACGGCGGTCGGGTGGCCCACGACACCGATGCGGCCGGCAAGATGCTCGAGGCGTTGCCCGTCGAGCAGGCCGCGAAGGATCTCAGCGGCGCCGTCGACTACCTGCTGGCCCAGCCGGCCGTGACCTCGTCCACCGTCGGGGCGGTCGGATTCTGCATGGGCGGTGGCTTCGTTCTGCAAGTCGCGGCGCAGCACGGCGACAAGATCGGCGCGGCAGTCCCGTTCTACGGCGTCGGGCCCGCGGTTCCGCATCAGTACAGCACGGTCACCGCACCGATCCAGGGTCACTACGGCGAGCAGGACGCCTTCTATCCGGTCGAGCAGGCGCGGGCGCAGGAACAGCAGATCCGCGACGAGTCCCACGGCCCGGTCGAGTTCTTCTACTACCCGGCGGGGCACGCGTTTCACAACGAGAAGGACCAGTTGCGCACCTACAACCAGGACTGCGCCAATCTCGCCTGGGAGCGTGGGGTCGCGTTCCTCAAGGCCAACGTCCACTGAGTACAAGGTCCGCTGAGTACCAGGTGAGCGCGCCTGCTTAATCGGTGTTCGGGACGCAATTGGCAGAGGCCCTGTCAGACGCCGGGTACGCCTTCGGTGCAGTCGCCCTCTCAGAACGCTCGTCGTCGGTTAAGCCGTCGCGTGGCGATCATGCCGACAACCGTGGGGAGCATTACCGGCCAGCAGGAATGCGAGAACTCCGGTCAGCAGCCGGGTACGACGGGCGCCCGCGGGGATGCCCCGGGCAGGGCCGTTGCGCGAGGATGTCCTTGTGCGTAAACACAGCACGCCCCGTCGATCGCGCGAAAGGAGACCAGCTGCCATGGACGATCACGAAGAGTTGACCGCCGAGCAAGCCAGCCGGATGAGCGTCACCGCGGTCGCC
>JAVHVL010000586.1:0-4308 GCA_032160565.1 Pseudonocardiales bacterium
CGCCGAATGCTCTTGCTCTCGGTCAACCAGACGATCCTCTTTGCGCTCTCGATGGTCGTGATCGCCGGGCTGATCGGCGGCCAGGGGCTCGGCAACGTCGTCACGAGTGGCCTGTACTCGGATCCCGCGCTCGCGCTGCTCGCCGGCGCCGCGATCGTCGTGATGGCGATCGCGCTCGACCGCGCGACCGAGGCGATGGCGAATCGCACCGATCCGACACAGCGGCATCTCACCGAAGGGAAGCGGCGGAGGCTGCGGATCTTCACGCTCGCGTGCGCAGCCGGCGTCGGACTCGCCGTCGGGCTCGGATACGCATTCGGCGCAGGCAGCACCTGGTCGCGATGGACCGCCGCGGACTGGCTGCGCGCGCAGGTGCAAAGCGTCCTCGACTATGTGCAGAGCCCGTCGACGTTCATCTTCCACATCACGAGCCCGATCGGGAACTTCATCGTGCAGTACGGGCTGAGCCCGCTGCGAAGCTTCTTCATCGAGACGCCGTGGCCGGCGATGGTCTTCGGGCTCGCCGCGATCGCGTTCCTCCTCTCGGGGCTCCGACCTGCGCTGATCACCGTCGTGATGCTCGGCATCATCGGCCTCGGCAACGAGTGGACGAATGCGATGGACACGCTGTCGCAGGTGCTCGTCGCGACGATCTTCACCCTCATCGTCGGCATCCCGCTCGGCGTGTGGGCCGCCGAGAGCGCGCGGGCGCGGAAGACGATGCGCCCGGTGCTCGACGTGTTGCAAACCCTGCCGCAGCTCGTCTACATCATCCCGTTCATCTACCTGATGCCCGTGTCGATCGTGCCGGGTGTGATGGCATCGGTGCTGTATGCCTCGCCGGTCGTGATCCGCCTCGTCGAAGCGGGCGTCCGCGAGGTGTCGCCGCATCCGGTCGAGGCGGCCGACTCGTTCGGCGCAACGCGTCTGCAGACGCTGCTGAAGGTGAAGATCACTCTCGCGCGCGACGCGATCATGCTCGGCGTCAACCAGGGGATCATCATGGTGCTCGCCGTCGTCGTGATCGCCGGCCTGGTCGGCTCGGGCGCGCTCGGCTATGACGTCGCGCAGGGGCTCCAGCAGAGCCTGTTCGGGCAGGGCGTCCTCGCGTCGATCGCGATCCTCGCGCTCGGGATCGCGCTCGACCGCGTCACGCAGGGGCGCAGCCGCAAGCGCATCGAATTGACCTGACATTCGTCTTAGGGATCAGACATGCAAAAAGGAGGCAGGATGAAGGTTCGTGTGGGAGGGCTGACCGTCATTGCGGTCATCGCAGCGTTTGCACTCACCGCCGGCGGCGCCGGCGCCAAGCAGCAGGCCTGCGGCACGGTCACGATCAACGAGCAGGCGTGGGCCGGCTCGTCGGCCAACACCTACGTGGCGAAGAACGTGCTCCAGTCGATCGGCTGCAAGGTCAACGTCACGACGATCGCGGAGGTCCCCGTCTACCAGGCGATGGCCGACGGCAAGACGGACGCGATCCTCGAGGACTGGGGCCACACGCCGCAGTGGGCGCAGTACGTGGACAAGCAGAAGACCGTCGTCCGCGAAGGCCCGAACGGCGTCACCGGGGTGATCGGCTGGTACATCCCGACCTATCTGATGAAGCAGCATCCCGAGTTCAAGACGTGGAAGGGCCTGAAGGGCAAGGAGTCGCTCTTCAAGAGCCCGGAGTCCGGCTCGCAGGGGATGTTCCTCGGCGGCGACCCGTCGTATCAGCAGAAGGACAAGACGCTGATCACGGCGCTCGGCCTGAACTTCAAGTTCGTCAGCGTCGGCGCTGAGCCGGCACAGGTCGCGCGGTGGTCGCAGCTGTACAAGCAGGGCAAGCCGGTGCTGTTCTACTGGTACGACCCGCAGTACCTGAATGCGACGTACAAGCTCTCGCAGGTCCAGCTCCCCGCGCGCTTCAATGGCTGCAAGGACGACGAGAAGCTGGGCGGTAACCCGAAGCAGTATGCGTGCGCGTATCCGACCTACACGCTGCTGAAGTTCTTCAGCGCCAAGTTCGCGAAGAGCGGCTCGCCCGCCGTCGCGGTGCTGAAGCGGTTCAAGTGGTCGAACGCCGACCAGAACGCCGTCGCCTTGATGATCGGCGGCCAGCACATGGACAAGGACAAGGCCGCGCAGAAGTGGATCGCGGCGAACAAGGCGAAGGTCAACGTCTGGCTCGGCAAGTAGCGGTCTCGTTGCTGTGCTTTACGGAGGGGCGGCGCTTGCGTCGCCCCTCCGTCGTTTCTGGGCGCTCGGGCGTGAGGACGGTCGCGCAGGCGACGAATCTCGATTCTCGGCCCGCCATCGCGTCACGCGTGAGGACGGTCGCCGATGCAACCGGACGCTGGCAGCGAACCCTCAGCCGCGACGTGGTAGCGGATCGAGCGGGTGAACTCGACGCCCGGTCAAGCGGAACCGAACAATCTTCCCGCCGCCTGTTGCGCAGCAGTTTGGATCAAGCGGTTGGTATACGACATACATGAAGGCGAGAGTGTCTCCCGTCCTCCAGAGGCCCAAGATCCCCTTGGACGAGTGCGGCGCATCCATACCGGTGAAGCGACTACCCACGAAGAACCAAATGTGCTGATCGATGCCGTCCCCCGCTCGGCAGTTGCCATACAGGGCGTTGAACCTTGCGCCCTGCCTCCACATCGTCTTATCGATGAACCGATAAGCAGCCGGACACCTCGCGTTCACGTATGCGAGAGCCGCCGCCAAATCGTGATTGACGCCGCTTGAACCTGTTGCGGGGGAGAGCAGTGCCGCGAGAATCACGAAGATCACCGGAACGCGCCTCCTCATACCTGAACCGTAGCCCTTGCTCCCTCAGGTGACGAGCCTCCGTCGGGGGACATTCCCGAACACTGGCGCAAGCGTCGATTCTCGATTCTCGGCCCGCTCTCGCGGTTAGGCGTCAGGACGATATCGCGCAAGCGTAGCGTCGCCGCAAGCGAGGCCAGGCGACGGTCAGCCAGGTGGGCTTCCCGCCCGCTGAAGGGTTGGGAAGGTGTATGTGCCTGTCTGGCCGTCGATTGTGTAGGTGATGCGTAGTGAGCCGTAGTTGCCCGGCTGGCGCTGGTTGCTGCCGATGAGGGAGACCTCTGGGTCGCTGTCTGCGCGTAGGGTCAGCGTGGGTGTGAATTGATTTGTCGCGACAGCGAAGAAGCCGGCCTCGGTCGTCGCGGGCGGAATGGTCAGGTCGCTGGCCGTCTGCGAGAACACGACTTCAGGGGAGTTCAGCGTGACGGCGTGGTTTCCATGGACGTGTGCCGTGAGGTTGGCCAGCCAGGGGTACCCGTAAGCGTTCAGTGTGAGGAAGGTCAGTGTCAGTGTGAGCGCGGGCGAGGTCGTGTCCGCTCCGAGCTTGCCCGTGTAGTTGGTCAGATAGTGGACTGAGTAGGCGTCGTGGATGTCGGTGTCGTCGAAGACAATGGTTGCCGCTAAGTCAGCGACCTTGGTTCGGTGCGCGGTTAGGTAGGCGTTGGTGCCTTGTGCATGGAAGATGTACGCGATGCCGTCATGCAGCATCCAATAGTCGCGGTAGAAGTGCCCGTCGTGGCTGCTGCTGACTAGCACCGCCGGTATCGCCTGCGTCGTACCCGACACCCGGCTCACGGAGGCATGCATCGTAGGAGCGACCTTCGCTGCAACGTACGCCTTCAACTGCTGCAACGACGCAAATGTCCCCCCGGTGAATTGAACGAGCCAGATGCTTAGCGGAAAGAACACACCCTCACCGAACGAGGAGTGGGGCGTTACCAGCCAGGCATTAGGCGCTCCGTTATACACCGTCCATCCATGCGGCACCTTGAAAAGCATCGGTCCACAGGACACCTGTTGTGGTTCGAGCTTCTTAATCGCGAGCACAGCGGATTGGCATCCGGAATGCCCCATCGACGCACTCGCTGCAAGGGGGGCCAAACAAATGACCAAGCACCCAGTGACGAATGCGGCACGAAGCAACATGGAACAACCATGAACGAACAATCGGCCAATCTCTAGCTGCACGAGGGCATTAGCTAACGGGGCACCGGCGGCGGGCAGAGAACCGCCATTCGCGTTCGGCTGGGTTCAGGGGTCATTCCGGAACGCTGGCCCAGGCGAGAACGAGCCTTGTCTTCGCGTCAAAAGGGGACTGGACGTGGTCGTCATAGGGAACGGTGTCCGAATGAACCCGGTGCTGATGGACCTGGTGGTGAGGCTAGCCGCGACGGTTGATGAGTTGATGGACGACGACGAATACGCCCGCGGTGCCCAGAACGTGCTCGAGTCGATGGTGGCGGACCTTGAGAAGCTCGATCCCGACGAGCGACG
>JAVHVL010000367.1:0-6442 GCA_032160565.1 Pseudonocardiales bacterium
GCCGACCGCATCCCACGCCTCCGGGCGGGGTTGTCGCGGAACTACGCGGCACTGGGGCGCGTCCTCGACCTGCTCGACCGCATCGACCCTCTGGAGGCGGCGCTCCGCCACCGTCCGGGTCCTGAGAGAGGGACGACTCGCTGATGGACATGAACCAGCTGACCCAGAAGTCGCAGGAGGCCCACCACGACGCGCAGACCAAGGCGTTGCGGTTCGGCCACACCGAGGTCGACGGTGAGCACCTGTTGTTGGCCCTCCTCGATCAACCCGATGGGCTCGTCCCCCGGCTGTTCGAACGCGCCGGTGCCGATCCGAGCAGCCTGCGCCGCGACCTCGAAGGTGAGCTCGGTCGACGACCGAGCGTGACGGGGCCGGGCGCGTCCCCGGGTCAGGTCTTCGTCACGCAGCGGCTCTCGCGGCTACTCGACGCGGCCGAGCGGGAGGCCCATCGCCTCAAGGACGAGTACGTATCGGTCGAGCACCTCGTCCTCGCACTCCTCGGCGAGGGCTCGGCCACCGCATCGGGGCGCATCCTCGAAGCGGCCGGCATCACACGCGACCGGTTCCTGGAAGTGCTCACCGACCTGCGCGGGAACCAGCGCGTCACCTCGGCCACCCCCGAGGGCAGCTACGAGGCGCTGGAGAAGTACGGCCGCGACCTGGTGGCGGAAGCACGCTCCGGCCGACTCGACCCGGTGATCGGCCGCGACGCCGAGATCCGTCGCGTGATCCAGATCCTGTCGCGGAAGACCAAGAACAACCCGGTGCTGATCGGCGAGCCCGGCGTCGGCAAGACAGCGATAGTCGAGGGGCTGGCGCAGCGGATCGTCAGCCGTGACGTGCCCGAGGGGCTACGCGACAAGACCGTCTTCGCGCTCGACATGGCTTCACTCGTCGCCGGGGCGAAGTACCGCGGCGAGTTCGAGGAGCGGCTGCAGGCCGTCCTGAGCGAGGTCAAGGCAGCGGAGGGGCGCATCCTGCTGTTCGTCGACGAGATGCACACCGTGGTCGGGGCGGGCGCTGCGGAGGGGAGCATGGACGCCGGCAACATGCTCAAGCCGATGCTCGCACGGGGTGAGCTGCACATGATCGGCGCCACGACGCTCGACGAGTACCGCAAGTTCGTCGAGCCGGACGCCGCGCTCGAGCGGCGCTTCCAGCCGGTACTCGTCGACGAGCCGACCGTCGAGGACACCATCTCGATCCTGCGCGGGCTGCGGGAGCGGCTGGAGATCTTCCACGGCGTGAAGATCCAGGACAACGCGCTGGTGGCCGCGGCGACCTTGAGCCACCGCTACATCACCGACCGATTCCTGCCGGACAAGGCGATCGATCTCGTCGACGAGGCCTCCGCCCGGCTGCGGACCGAGATCGACTCGATGCCCGCGGAGTTGGACAGCCTGACCCGCCGGGTGATGCGACTGGAGATCGAGGAGGCGGCGCTGTCGAAGGAAGACGACGCGGCCAGTCGAGCGCGACTGGAGGAGCTGCGCAAGGAGCTGGCCGATCTCCGGGCGGAGGCCGACGCGAAGCGTGCGCAGTGGGAAGCCGAGCGGCAGGCGATCCGCCGTGTCCAGGATCTGCGCAGCGAGCTCGAGCAGGCGCGGCAGGAGGCCGAAGAGGCCGAGCGTCGCTACGACCTCAACCGGGCGGCCGAACTCCGCTACGGACGCATCGCGGAGCTGGAACGGAGACTGGCGAGCGAGGAGGAGCAGCTGGCCGGCAAGCAGGGCGGTCGTCGGTTGCTGCGCGAGGTGGTCACCGAGGCTGAGATCGCGGAGATCGTCGCATCGTGGACCGGAATCCCGGTCGCCCGCCTGCAGGAGGGTGAGCGGCAGAAGGTGCTCCGCCTCGACGAAACGCTGCACGAGCGCATCGTCGGTCAGGACGAGGCCGTGCAGGCCGTTGCCGACGCGATGATCCGCGCCAGATCAGGCATCAAGGACCCGCGCCGCCCGATCGGCTCGTTCATCTTCCTCGGCCCTACCGGCGTCGGGAAGACCGAGCTGGCCCGGACGCTCGCCGACGCGCTGTTCGACAGCGAGCAGGCGATGATCCGGCTGGACATGAGCGAGTACCAGGAGCGGCACACCGTAAGCCGGCTCGTCGGGGCCCCGCCGGGCTACGTCGGCTACGACGAGGGGGGCCAGTTGACTGAGGCGGTACGCCGCAAGCCGTTCTCCGTCGTGCTGCTCGACGAGATCGAGAAGGCGCACCCCGACGTCTTCAACACGCTGCTCCAGGTGCTCGACGACGGGCGGTTGACCGACGGTCAGGGTCGCACCGTGAACTTCCGCAACACGGTGCTCATCATGACCTCCAACATCGGTTCGGCACACCTGCTGGACGGCGTGACGCCGGACGGAGAGATCAAGGCGGACGCGCGTGACCTGGTCTTCGCCGAACTGCGAGCACGCTTCCGACCGGAATTCCTCAACCGCATCGACGACATCGTGCTTTTCAAGCCGCTGTCTCCCAGCGAGATCGAACGCATCGTCGAGTTGATGTTGGAGGACCTGCGCAACCGGCTGGCCGAACGTCGCATCGGCCTCGAGGTCACCGACGAGGCCCGCCGCTTCATCGCTCGGCAGGGATTCGATCCGGTGTACGGAGCGCGGCCCCTGCGCCGCTACATCGCTCGCGAGGTCGAGACCAAGATCGGCCGGGCGCTCCTCGCCGAGGAGGTACCCGACGAGTCCACGGTTCGGCTCGACGTCGACGACGGCGAGCTGAGGGTCCGCTACGAAACGGCCCAGGTGGCTGTCGGATGAGCTCACCCCACGAAACCGCTCCGCAAAGAACGCTCCACGCTTTCGCGAGGACCCCGGCATGAGTACCGCGGTCGCCAGCCGCACTGTCACCTGCCTGCACTGCGGGCGACGCAACCGGGTGCCGGACAGTGCGGTGGGGGCCCCGCGCTGTGGCAACTGCCATCAACCGCTGCCCTGGATCGTCGATGCCAGTGACGGCACCTTCGCCGAAGTGGCCGAACGGGCCTCCGTCCCGGTGGTCGTGGATCTCTGGGCGCCATGGTGCGGACCGTGCCGGATGGTCAGTCCGGTGCTCGCCAAGGTGGCCACGGATCTCGCCGGGCGGATCAAGCTCGTCAAGGTGGACATCGACGACAATCCCCAGATTGCCCGTCGATTCGAGGTCCAGGCCGTCCCCACCCTGCTCGTGCTCGACCACGGACGGATCCTGTCGCGGCAAGCCGGTGCGGCGCCGGAGCACATCCTCCGGAAATGGGTGGAGGAGGCATTGGCGGGTGTCGAGGGGAGCGCCGGATGAATCGAGCCGTCGCCGCGGCGCATGCCTGAGCAGCCGGCGGAGAGCCCGCTGCCTGCGGAGACTCCGGACCTGTACGGGGCGTTCCCCCGGCTCAACCAGGCGCAGATCGATCTGCTCAGCGCGCATGGTGAACGACGTCCGGTCCACACCGGTGAGGTGCTGCTTCACGAGGTTGAGCCGGCCGAGTACTTCTACGTGCTCCTCGACGGGCTCGTCGGTGTCTACGAGGATTACGACGCGCTACGCCGGTTGATCCGCGTGCACGGGCCGAGGCGGTTCCTCGGCGAGCTGTCCATCCTGACCGGCCAGGTCGAGTTCGTGACGTCCGCTGCGCTGACGGACGGTGAGGTGCTGGCGGTGCCCGCCGATCGCCTGCGCAAGCTGGCGCTGCACAACACCGAGCTGGGCGACCTCATCCTGCACGCGTGCCTGGTGCGCCGGTCTCTCTTGATCGGGTCAGGGTCCGGGCTGCGCATCGTCGGCAGCAGGACGTCGCCGGACACCCAACGGCTGCGCGACTTCGCCGCTCGCAACCGGCTGCCCCACCGGTTCGTCGACATCGAACGCGACGCCATCTCCCGCTCCCTCTTGCGGCAACTGGACGTCACGCCGCAAGACCTGCCGATCGTGATCGTCGGCGGCGGGCGAGTGCTCCGCAATCCGAGCAACGCCGAGCTCGCTGAGGCAACGGGGTTGCGTACCGGCCCGCAGCGCCGCGACGTGCAGGACCTCGTTGTCGTCGGTGCCGGACCGGCCGGACTCGCCGCGGCCGTGTATGCCGCATCCGAGGGGCTGTCCACCGTCGTCCTCGACTCGGTGTCCACCGGCGGCCAGGCGGCCACGTCATCGCGGATCGAGAACTACCTCGGCTTCCCAGCGGGTATCTCCGGCGCCGAGCTCGCGGACCGGGCGGTCATCCAGGCGCGAAAGTTCGGCGCGCGGATCACCGTCCCGGGCGAGGCCCACGAGCTGCTTCGACGAGACGGGCACTATTCCGTCCTGGCCGAGACCGACCTCGAAGTCGACGCGCGTTCGGTGATCATCGCGACGGGTGCCCGCTACCTGAAGCTGGACGTTCCGCGCCTCGCTCAGTTCGAGACGACCAGCGTGTACTACGCGGCGACCAGGTTCGAAGCGCAGCAATGCGGATCGCAGCCGGTAGCCGTCGTCGGCGGGGGAAACTCCGCCGGCCAGGCTGCCGTGTTCCTCGCGCAATGGGCGCCGCGGGTCTACCTCCTGATTCGCCACGGCGAGCTACGGCAGGACATGTCCCAGTACCTCATCGATCAGAT
This sequence comes from Pseudonocardiales bacterium, assembly GCA_032160565.1. Taxonomy (GTDB): domain Bacteria; phylum Actinomycetota; class Actinomycetes; order Mycobacteriales; family Jatrophihabitantaceae; genus RYN-117. The sequence goes on from JAVHVL010000367.1 coordinate 4,581, forward strand.
CCAGGCGACGCCGTCGATCGAGGTGCTGCCCCACACGGAGGTTCGCGAGATTCTCGGGGAGGACACAATCACCGGCCTGGTCGTCGAGAACGAGGTCGACGGCGAGCGCAGGCAGCTGTCCGTCGGCGCGCTGTTCGTGTTCATCGGCGCAAAGCCGTGCACCAGCTGGCTGGCGGGCACGATCGCGCTGGATGAGGACGGCTACGTCCTTACCGGCGATGCGGCCGGCGACGCCGCCGGCGATGGCGGCGCGAATGCGCGACCGGTACTGCTCGAGTCCAGCTGGCCAGGCGTGTTCGCTGTCGGCGACGTGCGCAGCGGCTCGATCAAGCGGGTCGCCTCTGCCGTCGGTGAGGGCGCGATGGCCGTGCGCCTCGTCGAGGCCCAGTTCTAGAGTCCGCAGCAATCTGCCTGGAGAGTCGTGCAGCTGGCCGTCGCCTTAGGACGATTCATGGATGACGCGGTCGCCGTGACGCGCTGGCAGGAGGGGTGGTGGCTGCGCCCATGGAGCGCCAGACTGGACGGGTGGACGACACGTCCGACCCCGGCCCCCTCCCCGGAGCCACTCCGTCGGGTCCGGCTCCCGCCCCGCGGGGAAAGCGGTGGCTGGTCGCCGCCATCGCCAACGAGCGCGTCGCCGGGCACTGGACTGCCCCGTCCCGGTTGACCGCGGTTGCCGTTCTCGGTGACGTGATCATTGACTTGCGAACCGCCGAGCTGCGCGGCGAGGAATTGTCGATCCAGGCGACCGCGCTGGTCGGCGACGTCCATGTGGTCGTGCCGCCGGGGGCGACCGTGGAGTTGTCCGGCATCGCGGTGCTCGGCCGTAAGAAGCTCGCTGTCGAGCCCGCGGACTTCGCCCTGGCGGTACCGGTCGTACGAGTCAGCGCATTCGCGATGATCGGCGACGTGATCGTTGCGACTCAGCCCCCGACGTCGCGAACAAGGTCAGCATGGGCTCGATGGCGAAACCGGAAATCCGGTGACGGCTCCTGAGCCCGGAGCGACGCGGCAACGCCGGAGCCAGATGCAAGCGCCTCGATCCCGGTCATCAGGCAGTGACCCATGTTCGAGGCGTATGCGTCGACCGGTCTCTTCTCGCCATCCAGGGCAATCGCGAAGTAGCCGTGACGTCGGCGAAGTCCGCCGCGAACGCGACCGCGACGGTGCACTCCATGGGCTCGCGGCCGAAGTTGCGGACGGTGATCTCCTCGCGCATCCCCGCGCCGATCCAGCGGCGCCGGTCGACGACCATCTCCCGCCGGTGATCGCTCCTCGTCGACGCGATGCTCAGGAAGCGGCCGTGATAGGGCTCGGGCGCCGAACAGGCCGCGCACGCCGTCACGAGCGATGTCGCCACCCGCGTTGCTGATGCAGAATGACGATCCTTCGACGAGGACGACCTCGTTCGGATCCACCCGGCGGGCCGCTCGATTTCCATGTAGTCATTCTTTGTCAGTCTGCGCCGCCGCTGTGCCGAAGCCTGATCCTGTCGGCGCTACCTGGTGAACGAACTTCGACCCCGCAGGGCAATCCATCGCGGCACGATGATCGAACAGGCTGATACCCATGAAGTACGGGCTGCTGCTGATGGAGGTTGCGGCCCGCGTCGGCGTCGACCCACCGGACCGCGTCGCGTTGCTGACCCGTTCTGTGCTGGTCGCCCTTGCGGTACGGCTGAGCGCCGAACGCCGCGAGCAGGTGGCCGGCCGGTTGCCATCGACCTTGGGGGAGCTCGTCAGGTCCACGAAGCACATGCGGAAGGGCACCGCGGTGGGGCTGGTGCACGACGTCGCCGAAGGGAGCCTAGGCACCACACCCGAGCGCGCACGGTACGGAGTGCAGGCCGTGCTTTCCGCACT
>JAVHVL010000370.1:0-7395 GCA_032160565.1 Pseudonocardiales bacterium
GGTGATCACGATGAACGCGACCTCCAGCCCCTCCAGAAGCACGCCCTTGAAGGACAGCGTGAACGCGTACCAGTCCGCGACCCCGCCACGGGACGTGCGCTCGACAGCCCTCGCGGCTGCGAGCTCCGTGCGGTAGATCTCGGCCTCATCGTGCAGCGCCTTGTGCCCGCTCCCCCGCAGGATGGCCTTGCGCAGCCACTGGAGGCCGAAGACGAGCAGCAGCGCGCCGACCAGGAGACGCAGCGTGCGCAGCGGCACGGCCGTGAGAGCCGGCCCGAGCGCGGCGACGATCACCGCGAGCACCACCAGCGCCGCGCCGACGCCGGTGAGCGCCGAGCGCCATTGCCGGTGCGCCGTGCCAGCCGCCAGCACGATCGTCAGCGCCTCGACAGCCTCCACCGCACAGGCCAGGAAAGCCGCGAGAAATAATGCCCATCCACTCATGACCAGTCCATTGTGCCTGGTCCAGCTTTCTGATCTGTACCTGCTATCCCCCGTAACAGCTACGGATGGTGTGCTCAGGCGACCCCGGTGGCCCGCTCGAGGGCAGCAAGCTCGTCGTCGAGGTGGCCGAGCAGGCGCTGCAGGTGCGGCACGGTGCGGCGGCACCCGGTCAGGCCGAACGCGATCTCGTCCGAGTAGCTCGTGCAGGTGATGTTCAGCGCCTGCCCGTCCAGCGGGATGGACAGCGGATAGAGCCCGTCCAGCCGTGCGCCGTTCCAGTACATCGGCTTGCGCGGGCCCGGCACGTTGGAGATGACGAGGTTGAACGGCGGACGCACCACACCGTTCAACCGCAGCAGCGGCAGGAGCAGAAGCGGGCTCATCCCGATCGCGCTCATCGCGATGATCTGAATCTGGCTCAACCCCTTGAGCGACTCCTTGCCCTCGACCATCGAGTCATGGACGGTCTGCAGTCGCAGCGCCGGATCCTCGAGGTGCGTCCCCAGGTTGCACATCACCGCGGCGACCGCGTTGCCACCACCGTCTGCTGTCGGGGAATCGGCGGTGTGCAGCGAGACCGGCACCATCGCGATGAGCGGCGCGTCCGGCAGCTCGCCCAGGCTCTGCAGATAGCCACGCAGCGCACCGGAGCACATCGCCAGTACCACGTCGTTCACGGTCGTCTCGCTGGCCTTGCCGACCTGCCGGATGCGCTCCATCGGCCAGGACTGGGCGGCGAAGCGCCGGGCTCCGGTGATCGGGACGTTCAGCATCGTCTTCGGCGCCGAGAACGACAGCGCGCCGCTCTGCTCACTCAGCCCTCGGCTGAGCGTCCGCGCGAGCGCCGGCACGAGCCCGGCCGCCTCGCCGATGGTGTCGAGCGCGGAGCGCGCAGTGGTGTCGAGCGCCGAGCGCACCGAGGACGACCGCGGCGCCAGCTCGCTCCCCCCGCCGGCGTCATTGGTCTTCGTTCGGGCCGGCCGCCCGTCCAGCGCCCATGGCGGCGGCATGTCCCTGCGGTCAGGATCCTCGCTCAATATGCGGGAGAGCAGGCGCAGCGCGGAAACGCCGTCGACGAGCGCATGGTGCACCTTGAAGTACATCGCGTAGCGCCCGTCGTCCAGCCCCTCTATCAGGTGCACCTCCCACAGCGGGCGATGCCGGTCGAGCAGCGAGGAGTGCAGGCGGGAGCAGAGCGCGAGCAGTTCGAGGACGCGGCCGGGCTGGGGCAGCGCGTTGCGCCGCACGTGGTGCTCGAGGTCGAACTCGGTGTCCAGCTCCCAACCCCACTGGCCGAGCGAGCTGAGCGACCGACGCGCCCGCTTCTGGAACAGCGGGGCCACCTGGTCCCGCGCGATCGCCGCGTCGAACATGGCGCGCACGTCTAGCGCGGTGGCGCCATCGGGGGGCTGGAACAGCTGCAGGCTGCCGACGTGCATCGGGTGCTCGCGGGATTCGGCGAGCAGGAACGCGGAATCGGTGGGCGACATCGGAAGCAGCATCGGCGCTCTCTCCTCGGGTCGTGCCCGGACAGCTCGGTTCGGCTTCGCCGTGGGACCGGATTGTTCCACTCAGCGGGTGTACCCGCAGTTCGTGTTTGCGCCGCGGGTTATGGCCGGGGCGACACGTGAACTTCGCCGTGCGCGTCCACGCAGTTGTCGGCGTCGTGCTGTGGGGCGTCCGCGTGATCGACCTGCAGGGTGACATGGCCGATGCCGTAGCGCTCGGCCAGAGTCGCGCGCAGCCGGTTGCTCACCTCATGACAGTCGTGCGGCGGGCGGACCAGCACATGCGCCGACACCGCCGACTCGCCCGAGCCGATCTGCCAGACGTGCAGGTCGTGCACCTGGGCGACGCCGTCTACCGCAGCCAGCTCCGCTCCCACTGCGTCGGGTTCGATCCCCACCGGCGCCCCCTCGAGAAACACCCGCCCCGCCGCACGCACCAGCCCCCAGCCCGTCCAGGCCATCAACGCGCCGACCAGTAGCGAGGCGACGGCGTCGGCCCGATCCCAGCCGGTCGTCAGGATCACCACACCGGCGACGAAGGTCGTGGCGAACGCCCAGATATCCGTGACCAGGTGAGCCACCGCGCCACGGACGTTCAAGCTGCGGCGGTCCGCTCGGCCGGCTAGCAGTACCGCGGCGAGGTTCACCGCGCAGCCGACGAGCGCGACGACGGTGACCACTCCGCCGTGCACCTGCCCCGGCGACGCCAGCCGCCGCACCGCCTCGACGGCGAACCACACTGCCAGGAGCAGCAAGGTGATGCCGTTGGCCTGGCCGGACAGGGCGTCCACCCGGCTGAAGCCGTAGGTGTACGCGCCCCGGGCCGGGCGTTGCGCGATGCGGGACGCGACGACCGCCACCAGCAGCGCGGCGGCGTCGGTGATCATGTGCCCGGCGTCGGTGACCAGCGCCAAGGAGTGCGCGAGCAGGCCGGCCACGACCTCGCCCAGCATGAACACGACCACGACGACGAAGGCGGCCAACAGCCATCGCCGGTCGGCACTTGCCGAGGGGGCGTGCGGATGGTCGTGGCTCACCCGTCCACTGTCACACATCGCGGCCCGTGCGACATGCTCCTCAGCGTCACCAACCGGTGTACAGGGGGCGCCCCTCGGCGTAGCCGGATGCACTCTGCACGCCCACGAGGGCCCGCTCGTGCAGCTCGGCGAGATCGGCGGCGCCGGCGTAGCTGCACGCGGAGCGCACTCCTGCGGTGATCAGGTCGATGAGATCCTCCACCCCCGGCCGCAGCGGGTCGAGGTACTGGCGGCCGGTGGAGATGCCCTCGTCGAACAGGGCCTTGCGCGCCCGGTCGAAGGGGGTCTCGCCGCTGGTGCGGTTGGCCACCGCTCGCGCGGAGGCCATCCCGAAGCTCTCCTTGTACTGCCGGCCGTCCGGGTCGGTGTGCAGGTCACCGGGCGACTCGTACGTTCCCGCGAACCAGGAGCCGATCATCACCGAGGAGGCGCCGGCCGCGAGGGCCAGCGCGACGTCGCGGGGATGCCGAACTCCCCCGTCCGCCCAGACATGCTTGCCGAGCTCGCGCGCGGCCGCGGCGCACTCCAGGACGGCCGAGAACTGCGGTCGACCGACGCCGGTCATCATGCGGGTGGTGCACATCGCCCCAGGGCCGACCCCCACCTTGACGATGTCGGCGCCGGCCGCGATCAAGTCGCGCGTCCCCTCGGCAGAGACGACGTTCCCAGCGACCACCGGAACCGACGGTGAGAGGGCACGGACAGCGGCCAGAGCGTCGAGCATCCGATCCTGGTGGCCGTGCGCAGTGTCCAGCACCAGCAAGTCCACGCCGGCGTCGAGGAGTGCGGCCGCCTTGCCGCCGACGTCGCCGTTGACGCCGAGGGCGGCAGCCACGCGCAGCCGACCGGCGGCGTCAGTCGCCGGTCGGTAGATCGTGGCGCGCAGGGCCGCAGTTCGGGTGAGGATGCCGATCAGCATGCCGTCGGCTCCGACGACGGGCGCCAGCTTGCGCCGCCCCGCGTCCAGCTCGGCGAAGGCCTTCTCCGGGTCCAACGGATCGACGAGCGTGGTGAGGTCGGCGCTCATCACCTGGTGCAGCTGCGCGAATCGATCGGCTCCGGCGCAGTCCGCTTCGGTCACCACACCGACCGGGCGTCCGCCATCGACGACGATCACCGCTCCGTGGGCGCGCTTGGACAGCAGCGCGAGCGCGTCGCTGACCGGGCTGTGTGGGGCGAGGGTCACCGGAGTGTCGAGGACGAGGTGCCGCTGCTTGACCCACGCCACGACGTCGCTGACCACGGACGCCGGGATGTCCTGCGGGAGCACCGCGAGCGAACCCCGGCGGGCTACCGTCTCTGCCATCCGGCGGCCGGCGACCGCCGTCATGTTCGCCACGACGATCGGGATTGTCGCGCCGCTGCCGTCGGAGGTCGTCAGGTCGACGTCGAACCGGGAGCCCACCCGCGACCGGGCCGGCACCATGAAGACGTCGTCGTAGGTCAGCTCGAACGGCGGGATTGGGTCTACGAAGCGCACAAACACGTGAGTCTACCGGCGCTCGGCGCCTGCTGAGGGCCCGAGCGGCGCGGCATAGGCTCCTCCGTGTGCTGGCGGTCTTCGACATCGACGGTGTCGTCGCCGACGTCCGGCACCGGCTGCACCACCTCGAGGGGCGGCAGTCGTGGATGGCGTTCTTCCGCGACGCGGCCGACGACGAACTGCTTCCCGAGGGCGCCCGACTGGTCCACGACCTCGGCGCGGAGCACGACATCGTATGGCTGACCGGCAGGCCCGAATGGCTGCGGGCCACGACTGAGGACTGGCTGGCCGCCCGCGGGCTGCCCGGCACCGAGCTGCATCTGCGCCCCGAGGGCGACTACCGGCCGGCCCGGCTCTACAAGGTGCAGGTGCTGCGCCGGCTCTCCCCCCGCGGGATCGCTGCGTTCATCGACGACGACCCGGAGGTGGTCGACGCCGCGACGTCCGCCGGCTTTCCCGCCGCGCTGGCCGACTGGGTGCCGCGTGGGGCGACGCTGCGGGACGCTCAGGAGCGGCTCGGGCGGACCTGATCCTGGGGCTGATCCGGACCCCAAGGTCACGCCAACATAACGATCTTACCGATCCTTAACATAGGATGTACCGGTACGCCCGAATCGGGGCAGATAGGTTTGCGCGCCTGCTGGACAAACTCCGGAACGGGAGCACACTTGTGACAGAAATTACCCGGAAGCGATTACAGGACACTCGATGACCACGCACCATCTGCCGGAGAACCCGGCCCGCACCAACTGCCGGCACACCCCGCCGTGCCCCACTGCCGACGACTCCGACCGCGACGCGGCCCACGTCGTCTCGGCCCACCCGGAGCAGGGGTGGAGCCTGCTCTGCAACGGCGTAGTGCTGTTCGAGGACTTCGGCGAGCTGCTGCCCAACGGCCAGAGCTGCGCGGCCCGGCGGCACGAGCTGCTGATGGCCTCGCCACACCGCCGAGCCAGCTGAACCGCTAGGCACAGCGGGAACCAGCTCAGCTCACCACTGCACTCAGCTCACCACTGCTGGACGCCACCGCCGCGCGCCTCAGGATCGCGGCCGTGTCCAGACCGGTCGGCAGCGTGCCGTACGCGATCCCCCAGTCACCGCTGAGCCGGGTCGCCACGAAGGCATCCGCGACCGCATCGGCTCCGTGCCGCAGCAGCAAGGACCCCTGCAGGATGAGCGCCATGCGCTCCACGACCCGGCGGGCGCGGTACTGCAGCTCGTCGACGTCGGAGAACTCCTTGCGCAGCAAGGACAACGCGTCGTCGTAGCGGGCATCCGCCCCCGTCGCCAGCTCGAGCTCTCCGAAGAACGCCTCGATCGTCTCCGGCTCCTTGACCATCGCGCGCAGCGTGTCCAGCGCAGCGACGTTCCCCGAGCCCTCCCAGATCGAGACGAGCGGCGCCTCCCGGTACAGCCGCGGCATGCCGGAATCCTCGACGTAGCCGTTGCCACCCAGGCATTCGAGTGCTTCCGCGGTGTGCGTCGACCACCGCTTGCACAGCCAGTACTTCGTGACGGCCAGCGCCACCCTTCGCAGCGCTGCCTCGCCGGCGTCGCCGCGCACTGCCCGGTCCACCGCACCCGCCAGCCGCAGCACGACGGTCGTGGCGGCCTCGGACTCGACGGCCAGATCCGCCAGCACGTTGATCATGGCCGGCTGGTCGAGGAGGCGCGCGCCGAACGCCGAGCGATGGGTCGCGTGGTGGACGGCCTGCGCGACCCCCATCCGCATGCCGCCGGCGGCCATGAGCGCGCAGTCCAGGCGGGTCATGTTCACCATCTCGATGATGGTGCGCACCCCACGCCCCTCGTCGCCGACGAGCCAGCCGACCGCGTCCTCGTACTCCACCTCCGACGACGCGTTCGACTTGTTGCCGAGCTTGTCCTTGAGCCGCTGCAGGAAGAAGTTGTTCCGGGTCCCGTCCGGGAGGATCCGCGGCACGAGGAAGCACGACAGGCCACCCGGCGCCTGTGCCAGCGTCAGGAACAGGTCGGACATCGGCGCGGATGTGAACCACTTGTGCCCGGTGAGGCGGAACGTGCCATCCGGCTGCGGCACGGCGCGTGTGGTGTTCGCGCGCACATCGGACCCGCCCTGCTTCTCCGTCATCGACATGCCGGCGATCAGGCCGCGCTTGCTGAGTGGCGCGCGAAGCTCGTAGTCGTACTCGCGGTTGGTCAGCAGCGGCTCGTACTGCGCGGCAAGCGCAGGTGTGGTCCGCAGCGCCGGGACGACCGCATAGGTCATCGAGATCGGGCAGAGGTGCCCGGCGTCGGCAGTCCCCCAGGCGAGCACCTTGGCCGCGCGGGCCACGTGCGCGCCGGGGCGCTGGTCCGCCCACGGCGCGCCGTGCAGGCCGTGCTCGACCGCGGTACGCATCAGGTCGTGGTACTGAGGCAGGTACTCCACCTCGTCGATCCGGTTGCCGTAGCGGTCGTGGGTGCGCAGCACGGGGGGGTGCTCGTTGGCCAGCCGCCCCCACTGCTGCGCCGGATCGCTGCCACCCAGCCGGCCGAGCTGGCGGACCTCCGGCTCCGCCCAGCCGGCGCCCTCGCGGTGCAGCCCCTCCAGCAGCGCCGGATGGGTGGCGATGTCGTGGCCGATGATCGGCGGGGGCTGGTTGGTGACCTCGTGGGTGCGTGGCATCTTCTGCTCCTAGTTCGGTGGGCCTAGTTCGGAGGGCCTACCGGGGTAAGGGTGCGCCGATGGCGCGCCGGGCGAACTCGGTGAGGGTCGAGACGGTGTCGGGTTCCTCGGTGCCGCTGGCGAGAGGGCCGACGAGCGCTTCGCCGATCGCGCCGACGAGGGCCGCCGCGACGAGCGTCGGGTTCTGCGGCGGCACCGTGCCGCCGGCAACCCCGTCGGCGATCAGGCCGGCCATGAGGTCGCGGAAGCTGACGCGGAACTGCAGGCGCAGCGCGT
>JAVHVL010000471.1:0-7718 GCA_032160565.1 Pseudonocardiales bacterium
GAAGGTGGTCCATGCGCTCTGGAACTTGGTGTTCTCCACGGCGGCGAGGTGGGACATGTATTCGGCAAAGGATTCATTGAGCCAGAGGTCATTCCACCAGCGCATGGTGACGAGGTCGCCGAACCACATGTGCGCCATCTCGTGCAGGATCGTCTCGGCGCGGCGCTCGTAGCGTGCGTCGGTGACCTTGCTGCGGAAGACGTAGTCCTCGCGGAAGGTGACGCACCCGGCGTTCTCCATCGCGCCCGCGTTGAACTCCGGCACGAACAGCTGGTCGTACTTGCCGAACGCGTAGCGCACGCCGAAGTTGGCGTGATACCAGTCGAAACCCTGCTTGGTGAGCAGGAACAGCTCGTCTGCGTCGAGGTGCTTGGCGAGCGTCTTGCGGCACCACAGGCCGAGGTCGATGCCGTCGTGGGTGGTGCGCACGACGTGGTACGGCCCGGCCACCAGCGCGGTGATGTACGGGCTGATGCGCGGCGTCGTGGCGAAGCGGACCCGCTTGCCGGCGCGCAGCTCCTCGACGCCGGCCTCGCGGCCGTTGGACGAGACCTCCCAGTGCTCCGGCACGATCGCGCTGATCGTGAACGTGGCCTTGAGGTCGGGCTGGTCGAAGCAGGCGTACATGCGCTTGGCGTCGGCGGTCTCGAACTGCGAGTAGAGGTACGTCTCGCCGTCCAGCGGGTCGACGAAGCGGTGCAGCCCCTCGCCGGTGTTGGTGTAGAGCAGTTCGGCGTCGACGACGACGGTGTTGTCCGCCGCGAGATCGGTCAGCGTGATGCCCCGCTCCGGCCGGTAGCCGGAGACATCCACGTCCGCGCCGTTGAGGGTGACGCCGTGCAGCGTGTCAGCGATGATGTCGAGGAACGTCGACTCACCCGGACGAGCGGCGTTGAAGCGGATCGTCGTCGTCGAGCGGAACGTGCGCTCGGACGGCTTTCCTCCCCCACCGGCTACGCCCTCATCGGTGGGGGGACCCCCACTCCCATCCGTCAGGTCGAGGGCGATGTCGTATGACTCGACGTGCAGAAGGCCCGCCCTCGCACTCGCGTCGTCGCGGGTGAGGTTGGGAACGGCGCTGCCGGACATGCATGAACTCCTTGTAAGGGGCTGGTGTGACGTCGCGGGCGTGGCCGGATCCACGGCGCATGCCCCGATCCATTGAGTCTTTCACGGCCGGGCGAGCATGATTCGGGGCGGTTGGGGTGGATGGATGCGCATTGGTGGCGGGGTGCCCGAGTTCGCGCTGTGCAGACGATGTGATTTAGGGCTCAACCACGTTCAGGTATGGTCGAAATATGACGTCTGATCGCCCCGAGGTCGGTTTCTGGTTCGACCCGCTCTGCCCGTTCGCCTGGATCACGTCGCGCTGGATGCTCGAGGTGGAGACGCAGCGCGACATCGACCTCAGCTTCCACGTGATGTCGCTGTCGGTGCTCAATGAGGGGCGCGAGGAGCTGCCCGAGAACTACCGCGAGCTGCTTGCGCGTGGCTGGGGCCCGGTGCGCGTGTGCATCGCGGCCGCCGAGGCGCATGGCGCGGAGGTGCTCCGGCCGCTGTACACCGCCCTCGGCACCCGCAAGCACGAGCAGGGGCGCGACTTCGATCGCGCGCTGATCGTCGAGGCGCTCGAGGAGGTCGGCCTGCCGGCCGCGCTGGCCGATGCCGCGGACACCGACGAGTTCGACGAGCAGGTGCGCAAGTCCCACCACGAGGGGATGGACCCCGTGGGCTACGAGGTCGGGACGCCGGTGATCCATGTCGACGGCGTCGCGTTCTTCGGACCGGTGCTCACCCGGATCCCGCGCGGCGAGGAGGCCGTCAAGCTCTGGGACGGCACCGTGATGATGGCCAGCTACCCGTACTTCTTCGAGATCAAGCGGACCCGTACGGAGTCCCCCCGCTTCGACTGAGCTACTTCCCAGGTGTCGCCTCGATGTCGAGGTGGACCGAATCCTCGAGCGGGGCGGGCTTGAGACCGAAGGTCCGCTCGGCCTTCGAGGAGTCCAGGACGAACGGCTTGCGGAACTGGTATTGCGTCTCACGCAGCTCGCGGGCCATTGGGTTGACCATGCCCAGCGCCCACAGCACCGGGTAGGGGAGCGCGGCGAGCTTCGGCTTCACGCTGAGCTGCGCGGCTGCTATTGCCGCTAGCTCCCGGATCGAGCGGGCCGGCGCGCTCGGCACGTGCCACACCGAGCCCCATGCCCGTTCATCGGCGACGCCGGCGACGAGCAGCTTTGCGACGTCCTCGACGTTGGTCCAGGTGTGCGGCGCATCGAGGTCTGCGGGCACGAACGCAGTGCGGCCCCTTCGAAGAGCGGGCGTGACGAGCACCGACAGCAGCGAGTTGCCGCCGAGGTAGGCGCTGCCCCGGACCTCGAAGGCGCGGATCCGCCCGGCGCGGTGCGCGGCGAACGCGTCCTCGGTCATCTTGGCGCGCACCTGCCCCTTGTGCCCGCGCGTCGCCATCGGCAGATCTTCGGTCATCGGGCGGTCCACCGGGCCGTAGACGTACAGGTTGCCGGTGGTTGCCAGCACGGCGCCGCTGGACTCCGCGGCGGCGAGAAGCGCGTCGGCGACCGGAGGCCACTCCTCGGTCCAACGGTGGTACGGCGGGTTGACGCAGTTGTACAGCGCCGCCGCCCCTCGGGTCAGCTCGCTCAGTCGCTCCGCGTTGCCGGCGTCGGCGGCAACCTTCTCGGTTCCGTCGATGCCAGACCCGCTTCGGGTGACGACGCGGACCTGCTCACCGCGCTGCAGCAGTTCGCGGGCGACGGCGCTGCCCACCGGGCCGGCGCCGACGACGACGTGTAGTGCCATGGGACTTCCTCTCGTATTCGAGAGCACCGCTCTCTGTATAGAGCATCGCTCACGATTTGCGTGACTGTCAAGAGCAGTGCTCTCGATTTGGTGCACCGCTCCGCGAGATGTGCGATCCTGTCGGTGTGAGCCAACCCGTCGCACCCACGGTCCGTGCCCGCGCCCGCGCCGAGATGACCGTGCAGATCAAGGAGGCCGCCCGCCGCCGGCTCGCGACCGACGGCCCCGACCTCTCACTGCGGGCAGTAGCCCGTGACCTCGGGCTCGTCTCGTCGGCCGTCTACCGCTACTTCGCCAGCCGCGACGAGCTGCTGACCGCATTGATCATCGACGGGTACGAATCGCTCGGCGAGGCAGCCGAGGCGGCAGAGGCCGCCGTGCCACGTCGCGACGTGCCTGGCCGCTGGATCGCGCTCGGGCGTGGCGTCCGTGACTGGGCGCTGGCGAACCGGCACGAATATGCTCTCCTGTACGGAAGTCCGGTGCCCGGGTACGCGGCGCCACAGGAAACCACCGGACCGGCGACGCGGCCACTGCTGGTGCTCGCGCAGATCCTGCGCGACGGTCTCGACCGCGGGGCGATCACGCCACCCACCGGCGATCGGATTCCGCGATCGGTTCGCGTGGACCTCGATCGGGTGTCGGCGGTGCCGGGGTTCGAGGGCGTGCCGTCCGCCGTGCTGGCCCGGGCGATGACCGCCTGGGCGCAGCTGTTCGGGTCGCTCAGCTTCGAATTGTTCGGTCGGCTGCGGAACGTGGTCGAGGACTACGCCGCCTACTTCGACCATCAGCTGCGGGCGATGGCCACCTACGTCGGGATGTGACTGCCATGAATGCCCTGTTCCACATCGTCGATCGGAGCGAGTGGCGCTCCGCCGTCGCCGACTACCGCGCCGCGTCGCTGGAGAGCGAAGGGTTCATCCACTGCTCGTTCGCCGACCAGGTGGAGGGGGTGGCCAACAATCTCTACCGCGCCCGCGACGGGCTCTGCGTCGTCGAGCTGGACCCGGCAGCGATCCCGGCCGGCATCGTGGTGGAGGACAGCTACGGCACCGGCACGGCGTTTCCGCACGTGTACGGGGCGATCCCGACGGCCGCGACCGTCGCCGTGCATGAGCTGACGCGTGCGGCGAATGGCGACCACCGGTTCACGGTCGGCGGCGCAGGCGCTGCCGCATCGTCGGATCGCTGAGCCACCAGGGCGCATCCGCCGCCTCATCGCCTGCAGCCACGCCTCCCGGAGCATCGCTATCGGGGAGCCCACCGCGTGCGGTCCGCTCCGCATCCAGGATCGCGTCCGCCGCGGCGGCGTCGCGGGCGTCGGCGCGCAGCCAGCGGCGGAAGACCAGCAGGAGGAACGGCAGGTCGATCAGCTCCGCCACACACCACAGCACGGCGCCGGCGATCTGCTGATCGTGCAGGTCGCCCGGCGACCAGGAGTACTTCGTGCGGTGGTCGAAGTAGGAGGTGACCAGCGTGGCGTGCAGCCGCAGCGCGATCCCCGGGATCGCGTCGAGGACCAGTTCGAACGATCCGATCGCAAGCGCGAGCCCCACGGCCAGCGAGCTCGGGTCGTCGTCCGCGTCGACGAGTGGAAGGACGATGAGCCCGCCGACGGCGACGAGCAGCAGGTGCAGCAGCCAGCCCAGTGGCGGCGCCTGCACGACCCAGGCCGGCAGCGGTCCGAAGAACAGCACTGCCGACAGCAGCGGGACGAGCGCGGGGCCGACGAGCGGGTTCGCCAGGAAGCGCCCCGCGCGTGAGCGGAGCACGCGGTGCACCAGCCCGGCGTGACCGCTGCGCAGGCGGGCTAGTTGCAGCGGCTGGCCGAACAGCAGCAGCAGCGGCACGATCAGCAGCAGGATGAGGGTCTGCGTCGTCCACACCCAGAACAGCGCCGGCAAGTAGGCCTGCAGGAATCCGGACGTGGTCCACAGGAACAGCGCCAGCCCCAGGCCGAACAGCACGCTGCGCCCCACCGGCCAGCGCCGGCCGCCGGCCGTCACCTTCCGGACGGCCCGGGCGTACCACCACCCGAGCGCGGCCACGGCCAGCAGCGCCAGCGGCTGCCAGCTCCACTGCGTCAGCAGCCCGGACAGTTCCGGCGCCGGCAGCGGGCGGGTCATGACCTCATTCTCCCAGCCGTCCGCGCTGCCGCGGAACCCTGCCATGATGGCGCCCATGCGCGTATTCCTCGGCAGTGACCACGCCGGCTTCGAGCTCAAGGCGCGGCTCGTCGAACATCTCCGCGGGCTCGGCCACGATCCGGTCGACTGCGGAGCGCACACGTTCGACCCGGACGACGACTACCCGCCCCCGTGCATCGCCGCCGCCACCCGTACCGTCGCCGAGCCGGGCAGTCTCGGCATCGTGATCGGCGGCTCGGGCAACGGGGAGCAGATCGCGGCCAACAAGGTCACCGGTGTGCGTGCGGCACTCGTATGGAGCGATGACACCGCGCGGCTGGCCCGGGAGCACAACGACGCCAACGTCATGGGGATCGGGGCGCGAAATCACCCGGAGGCTGATGTTCTGCGGTTCGTCGAGGTGTTCGTGAATACGCCGTTCTCCCAAGGGGATAGGCACATTCGCCGGATCCGGATGTTGCGCGAATACGAGGAGACCGGCGCCATCGCCGGCCACCTGACGAGCTGACCGGTAATCCGGCGGTATCTCACACATGGACCTCGACGCGGCCGCCGACGAGCTGTACGGGCTGGTCCCTGACCGGTTCACTGCCCGGCGCACGGAGCTGGCCACCGAGGCACGCAGCGCGGGTGAGGCGGACCTGGCGAAGGAGATCGGCAAGCTGCGCCGGCCCACCGTCGTCGCCTGGATCGTCAACGCGCTCGTCCGGACGCATCCCGGCGAGATCGACCGGCTGCTCGGGTTGGGCGACGAGCTCCGCGCGGCGCAGCGGGACCTCGCCGGCGACGCGATGCGGGAGCTGTCCGCCCAGCGCCGCACCGTGGTCGCGGATCTCGTCGGGCTCGCCCGGTCCGAGGCTGCGGGCGCGGGGCATCGCGCCGGGGACGGCACCCTGCGTGAGGTGCAGGCCACCCTCGATGCTGCTCTCGCCGACCGGAACGCCGGTGCGGCGGTGCGCTCCGGACGGTTGATCACTGCGCTCAGTTACAGCGGCTTCGGCGAGGTCGATCTGAGTGACGCGGTCGCGGCACCCAGCGCCCGCCCGCGGTTGAGCGTCGTGCGTTCACCGGCGAAGGAGGCGACCGCAGGCAAGGCGACTGCAGGCAAGGCGACTGCAGGCAAGGCGACTGCGGCAAAGGCGGCGGAGCGCGCCGAGCTGACCGAGGCGAGGCGGGTGGCGGACAAGCGGGCCCGCGAGGCCGAGACGGCTCGAGCCGCGCTGGACAAAGCGACCAAGCGCCGCGACGAGCTCGCCGCCAACGTCGCCCACCTGGACAAGCAGCTCGAGCGCGAGCGACACTCGCTCCGCAACGCAGACACCGAGCTCCGGGCAGCGAAGCAGAAGCACGACGCCGCTCACCGCGCCGCCGACCGCACCGCGCAGCGCCTGCGTGCAGCCGAGAAGCAGAACCGCTAGCGGTCCCGCCCATGCGGAGGCCTCAGCCGATATCGATGCACCTGCAGACCGGCCGGCTCACGATGTGCCCCTGGGACGGCGGATTGGCCGCCGGCCGGGCGAGCGTCGATGAACCCGAGATCGCCTGCGAGTCGCGGCGGCGGGCACACGGCCGCAGCTATGCGACTGAAGCTGCCCGGGCAGTACTGGACACCGCGACCGCCACCGGACGGACGCGCCTCTGGTCGACGGCGCGGGGCTGGAACGCGCCATCGTTTCGGGTGCTGGGGAGTTCGGTTCCAGCGCACCACACGTCAACAGACGACCATGGCGACATGATGCGGCTAACCCGTGCCGTGCCGTGACACATGATCCAGGATCAGATCGGCGGTGGTGGGTCGGGATCCGTGTCGGTGGTTCGGTCGATCGGGTAGGTGGCGGCGGGTTTGGTGTAGCGGTGCCCGAACGGGCTGGTCCAGCGGGTGTCGCCGTCGGGTGATCGTTCGACGCGCCAGGCGGTTTCGTGCTTGAGATGGTGGTGCCGCGCGCACAGGATGTGCAGGTTGGCCTCGTTGGTGTGCCCGCCGTCGGTCCAGGCGATGCGGTGGTCGATCTCGCAGTGTCGGGCTGACCTGTTGCAGTGCGGGAACCGGCAGGTCTGGTCCCGGGCGATGACGTGCTCGGCGAGGTCCGTCGGGGGGCGGTAGGTGCCGCGGCCGTAGTCGATCAGCCGGCCGATCGGGTCGGTGACCAGGCGGCGCCAGGTGCCCGACTGGTCCGCGGCGATCCGGCGGGCCAGCGCGGCGGGGATCGGGCCGTGCCCGTCCAGCTCGCCGGGCTGCTCGTCCAGCTCGAGGAGGGTGGACAGGGCGACGGTGACCTGCACCGCGGGGCGGATCCGTCGCCGGGTCGGCAGCTGGCCGCAGGTCTCGCCGGCCAGGGTGTCGACACCGAGTTGGACGAGGGCGTCGGCGCGGCGCTGATCCGCGGTGCGCGGGTCGTCGGGTTGCACCCGGGCGGCGAGGGCGTCGATGGCGGTCTTCAGGGTGGCGGCGCCCTCGGCGGGCAGCAGCGCCCACAGTTCGCTCATCCCGTTCCCGTCGGGGTGGAGCACCACTCGCCGTTCGGTCATCCGCTCCGCGCGCCGCTCCTCGGCGGGTTTGGGGGCGAGGGCGTTCACCGCGCGGTGCAGGGCGCGGCGGAAGGTGGGCAGCTCCTGCTCCGGGGCGTGTTCCAGGACCCGGGCCTCGATGGCCGCGGCGACCGGCTCGTCCAGCTCGCACAGCGCCTCGGCCAGGTACTCGGCGTGCGCGGTGCTGCACAGCCCCGCCCGCAACATCGCCATCGTCGC
>JAVHVL010000584.1:0-6594 GCA_032160565.1 Pseudonocardiales bacterium
TCCTCGGTGGCGAACAGCGACGCGAACAGGTGCGACTCCAGCCGCAGCCCGCTCGCGAGGTCGCCGTTGAGGCCGCCGTCGATCGCTGCCTTCGCCGCCGCGAGCGCGAGCGCCGGGCCCTTGGCGAACTTCGCGGCCATGGCCAACGCGGTCGGGTAGACCTCGGCCGCGGGGACGACCGCGTCGACCAGGCCGATGGCCAGCGCCTCGTCGGCGTCGACGAAGCGGCCGGTGAGGATGAGGTCCTTCGCCTTCGCGGGGCCGATCAGCCGCGGGAGGCGCTGCGTGCCGCCGGCGCCGGGGATGATCCCGAGCAGGATCTCCGGCTGCCCCCACTTGGCATTGTCCGCGCTCACCCGGAAGTCGGCGGTGAGCGCCAGCTCGCAGCCGCCGCCGAGGGCATAGCCGGTGACCGCCGCGATCACCGGCTTGGGCAGGTTCGCAAGGGCAGCGAGGGAGGACGAGAGCCGGTCGGCGTCGCGCATCATCTGCGCGTGGCTCTGCCCGGCGAACTCCTTGACGTCCGCGCCGGCGGCGAAGACCCTCTCGCCGCCGTAGATCACGACGGCGCGCACGGTGTCGTCGGCGCCCAGCACGGTCGCGGCCGAACGCAGCTGTTCCTGCAGCTCGGTGTTCAGCGCGTTCATCGGGGGGCGCTCCAGCCGGATGGTCGCGACGCCGGCCGGCGAGCCTTCCGACCCGTCCCCGTACTCGACCCGTACCAGCTCACCCATCGCTGCCCCTTCGCCGCGTTCGCCGACCGCCAAGGAGCCTAGGCGATGCCTCCGGGACGGCCACTCAGAGCGCGCGGGCGTACCACCGATGGTCGCGCCGCTCGACCTTCAGCGGCAGCCCGAACGTCGCGGACAGGTGCTCGTCGGTCAGCACGTCGTGCGCGAGCCCGGATGCGACGATCCGGCCGTCACGCAGCAGCAGGATGTGCGAGATGCCCGGCGGCAGCTCCTCGACGTGGTGCGTGACGAGCACGGACGCCGGGGCGTCCGGGTCCGCGGCGAAGCGGGTCAGCCGCCGCAGCAGGTCCTCCCGGCCACCGAGGTCCATCCCGGCGGCGGGCTCGTCCAGCAGCAGCAGCTCGGGGTCGGTCATCAGCGCCCGTGCGATCTGCACGCGCTGCCGCTCCCCCTGGCTGAGCGTGCCGTAGGTGCGCTCGCCCAGGGTGCCGACGCCGAGGCGCTCCAGCAGCCGGCCCGCGCGGCGCACGTCCAGCCGGCCGTACGCCTCGCGCCAGCGCCCGAGCACCGAGTACCCGGCGCTCACGACGACGTCCAAGACACGCTCGCCGGCCGGGATCCGGTCGGCGATCATCGAGCTGGCCAGCCCGATCCGCGGCCGGATCTCGAACACGTCCACCCGGCCGAGGCGCTCACCGAAGACGTAGGCCTCGCCGGAGGTGGGGTGCAGGACGGCCGAGGCGATCTGCAGGAGGGTGGTCTTGCCTGCGCCGTTTGCTCCCAGCACCGCCCAGCGCTCGTCCTCCTCGACCGTCCAGCTGATCCGGTCGAGGAGGACCTTCGATCCGCGGCGGACCGTGACGTCGACGAACTGCAGAACTGCGTCCGTGTCGATCTCGGTCACGCGTCAATCAAAGCGCACTCCATGCCGTGGAGCGCGGTAGGCGCGGCTCAGTCGGCCGGCCCGGTGCCCAGCGTGACGGTGCTGTGATGGGTTTGCCCCAGGGAGTCCGTCCAGGTGACGGTGACGGTCTGGCCGGGGTTCTTGCCGACCAGCGCGGTGTGCAGCGCGGCCGCGTCGGCGATCGAGGTGCCGTTCACCGCGGTGATCACGTCGCCCGCAGCCAGACCGGCCTTGGCCGCCGGGCCGCCGGTGACCACGGACGAGATCGCCGCACCGGAGGTGGTGTCGGCGACGGAGACGCCGAGGAACCCGGGGAGGCCGATGTGGATCGTGCTCGTCTCGACGCCGGTCTCGATCTTCTGCGCGATGCTCACGGCGTTGTTGATCGGGATCGCGTAGGCGGTGTTGCCGATGCCGCTCGAGGACGCCGCCGTGTCCATGCCGATCACGTGCCCGCTGCTGTCGTACAGCGGCCCGCCGGAGTCGCCGGCCTGGATCGCGGCGTTGGTCTGGATGAGGCCGTGCAGCGTCTCGGCGTCCTGGCCGTTGCCGTCGGACGCGGTGATCGTCTGGTTGACGGCGGTGACCGTCCCCGCGGCGGCGCTCGGTGTCCCCCCGACACCGCCCGCGTTGCCCACACCGGTCACCGAGTTGCCGACGCTGACCGTGCCGGAGTTGCCGAGGTTGGCGGTCTGCAGCCCCGACGCGTTCTGCAGTTGGATGACGGCCACGTCGTCCGTCGGGTCCGTGCCGACGACGGCGGCGGTGTACGTCCTGCCGGTCGACACGACGGTGACGGAGATGCTTGTCGCACCGTTCACGACGTGGTTGTTCGTGAGCACCTCGCCCGTGCCGGTGAGGATCATGCCGGTGCCGGCCGCGCGTGCCTGCTGGTAGCCGAGGACGGTGTTGATGTCCACGACACCCACCTGCTGCGCCGCCGTCGCGGAGGTGGTCGCTCCGGTCGTCGTGCCCGAGCCGGCGCCGCCCGAACCCGTGCCGCCCGAGCCCGTGCCGCCCGAGCCGCCGAAGCCCGGGATGCCGAAGCCGGGGACGGTGCCGGTGCCGTTGCCGGAATCCGTGCTCGGCAGCTGCGCCGCCGACCCGGAGCCGGCGACGACGTTCGAGCCCTGCGATAGCTGGACGCCGAGCAGCACCCCGCCGCCCGCCAGCAGCGCACCGGCTGTGGCGAGGGCGGCAACCTTGCGGCGCCCTGACCGGCGCGGCGCGGGGGCGTCCGGGGGGGTCGGGACCGGGGACGCCGGGCCCTCCGGGTACTGGGACGGCTGCTCGAACATCTTGCTCACCTCCGTGGACGCGGACGACGATCTCGCCGCGGCTTCCTCCAGGTAAGCCCTCCTGCCCCGCTGCCGGCTGAGCACACCCAATGCGTCGCCTGAGAACCGCGCGATTGGCTACAGTCCCAGCAATGCTGCCCGAGAAGCTCACCGCCGCGGAGACGGCGCGCATGGAGCGCGCCTGGCCGGGCAGCCCGTTCCCCCTCGGCGCGCACTGGGACGGCGAGGGGGCCAACTTCGCGATCTGGTCGACGACCGCGCGGGCCGTCAGCGTCTGCCTGTTCGACGACGCGGGGTCTGAGACCCGCATCCCGCTCGACGACACGACCTATCACGTCTGGCACGGCTACCTCCCCGGCATCGGCCCGGGCCAGCGCTACGGCTACCGCATCGATGGTCCGCGTGACCCCGCCAAGGGGCTGTTCCACAATCCGGCCAAGCTGCTCCTCGACCCGTACGCCCGCGCGATGGAGGGCGATTTCACCGAGCACCCCGCGGTCTACGCGGACAACCCGCAGGACTCCGCACCGTACGTGCCGCGCTCGGTGATCATCCACGACGCGTTCCCCTGGGGCGACGACCACCGGCCGAACGTGCCGTGGGACGACACGGTCATCTACGAGATGCACCTGCGCGGCTTCACCATGCGCCACCCGGACATCCCGCCGGAGCTGCGCGGGACCTACGCGGGGCTGGCCCATCCGGCGGCGATCGACTACCTGCGCACGCTGGGGATCACCGCGGTCGAGCTGATGCCCATCCATCACTTCGTCTCCGAGCCCGACCTGCAGCAGCGCGGCACGCGGAACTACTGGGGCTACAACTCGATCGGCTTCTTCGCCCCGCACGAGGCGTACTCCTCCCGCGAGGGCAACCAGGTGCGCGAGTTCAAGGCGATGGTGCGCGCACTGCACTCGGCCGGCATCGAGGTGATCCTGGACGTCGTCTACAACCACACCGCCGAGGGCGGTCCGGACGGGCCGGTGCTTTCATTCCGCGGAATCGACAATGGCTCGTACTACCGCCTGGACGAGAACCAGCCGTCGAAGTACGTCGACTACACCGGCTGCGGCAACACCTTCGACCCCCGCCGGCCGTTCCCGTTGCAGCTGATCACCGATTCGCTGCGGTACTGGATCACCGAGATGCACGTCGACGGCTTCCGCTTCGACCTTGCCTCGGCACTGGCACGGTCGCTGCACGACGTCGACAAGCTGTCGTCGTTCTTCGACACGATCCACCAGGATCCCGTTATCTCCCAGGTGAAACTCATCGCCGAGCCGTGGGACGTCGGTGCCGGCGGGTACCAGGTCGGTGAGTTACCGCCGCTGTGGACGGAGTGGAACGGCAAGTACCGCGACACGGTGCGCTCGTTCTGGTCGTTCGGCGCGGACGGCGTACGCGATCTCGCATTTCGACTTACCGGCTCGTCAGACCTCTACGGTGACGACGGCCGGCTGCCCATCGCGTCGATCAACTTCGGCACCGCGCACGACGGATTCACCATGCGCGATCTCGTGTCGTACGAGAAGAAGCACAACGAGGCCAACGGCGAGGACAACCGCGACGGCACCGACGACAACCGCTCCTACAACGGCGGGGCCGAAGGTGACCCGGCGCCGAAGCGGGTGCAGACGCTGCGGCTGCGGCAGGCGCGCAACCTGCTCACCACGCTCCTGCTATCGACCGGTGCTCCGATGCTCGTGGCCGGTGACGAACGCTGGCGGACGCAGCGTGGCAACAACAACGCGTACTGCCAGGACAACGAGATCTCCTGGCTGGACTGGGAGTCCACCGTCGAGTCGGAGGACATGTTGCGGCTGGTGCGCCGACTGCTGGCGCTGCGCCGGGCGCATCCGGTACTGCGCCAGCGTGCGTTCTTCGAGGGGCTCCCCGTCGCCGACGACTGCAAGGACCTTGCCTGGTTCCATCCGGCCGGGCGCGAGATGTCGTCGGACGACTGGTTCGACACCGGGCTGCGCTCGATCGGGATGTACCTGGACGGCCGCGGGCTGCGGCACCGCGGCAGCCGCGGCGAGCTCATCGTGGACGACTCGTTCCTGCTGTTGCTGCATTCCGGGGACAACGGCGGCGCCTTCACGCTCCCCGGCCGGCCGTGGGGGGCGTCGTACGAGGTGGTGGTGGATACGTCGCATGCCGGCGGCGAGCCCCGGTCTCAGACGGTGATCCGGGGCGGTGCCGATCTGCCGGTCGGCGGACGGACGTCAGTGCTGTTGCGCGTGCAGCGCTGAGGGCGAGAGCGGCAGCGGCGAAGATCGGCAGCGATGATCGACACCCTCGCCGGCCAGACCTGCCGGGAGCTGCCGAGCCGGCGACGGATCCGCCCCGCGGTGCGGGTCACCGTCGCCCTATCCACCCTCCGAACCGGACCATCGGGTCGCCTCGACCGACGGGGACCAACCGATCTGCGAGGCGGACCCCGATCCCCCGCCCGCTTAGGAATCTGGTGCCGCCGTGTCCATCCTCGGTGACGCTCACGGGCCCTCGGTTGCGTGCGCGGACGCAGGTCAATCGCGAGCCCGTCAGCGCGGCCGCCAGCGCTTCCACTGTGCGGTGGCCGCGGCGCGGACCTTGCCCTCCCACACCAGCTCGACCGAACAGCTCATCTGCGCCTCGCCGGCCGATGTCACGACTGCGTGCAGCTCGACGGGGTCGTGCAGCGGGCTCGGGCGCAGGAACCGGACGTCGAGGCCGGCGGTCACGTACGAGAGTGCAGCCCCGGGCAGCGGCGGCCAACCGCGCTGATCGGCTTCCCACATGACGGCCGCGGCACTGTGACAGTCCAGGATCGTCGCGATGATCCCGCCGTTGAAGTACCCGAGGCCATTGTCGTGTTCCGGCCACGGCGTGAAGACCGCGGTCACGTCACCGTCGCCGGGATAGCTGCGCAACTGCAGCCCCTTCGGGTTCCCCGGGCCGCAGCCGAAGCACGGCAACGTGGGATAGAGCCGCTCCTGGATGCTCAGATCTTGCTCAGTCACCCCGCCATCCTTGCGTAGCCCCAGAAGTCGCTCAGCAAGGTTTAGGGCTGACTTGACGCCCGCATGGGGTCGCCATGACCTCGTCCGGCTCACGGTAGGTGGGCGCCCCGAGCCCGGGGCGAGCATTGATCGCTTCGGCGACCGGACGAAGGAGCACCATGACCGACGAATCTTTCCCAGATCCCACCGCCCCGCCCAGGCGCCGCGGGCTGAAGCTGGCTCTGGCCGGAGCCGGCATCGCGGCGGGGGCGATCGGCGCAACCGCGTTCGCTGCCGGCGCGCAGACGACCAGCACGGCGGCCTCGGCGGGATACGCCCAGGCGCCGGCGAGCGCGAACGCACCGACCGGAGCTCCCGGCGGTTCGACCGGCAGTGCGCCGAAGGGCGCCCGGGGCGGCGCGACCCCCATCCGCGCGGACGAGAAGTCGGTGAGTGCGACTGATGCCGCCACGCTGAAGGCGGCCGCGCTCAAGGCCGTGCCGGGCGGGGCGGTGTACCGCGTCGAGACCGACGCCGGCGACGCCGCCTACGAGGTGCACATGACCAAGGCCGACGGCACCGCCGTGACGGTCAAGTTCGACAAGAACCTCGCCGTCACCAAGGTGGAGACCGGCATGGGGGCGGGCGCTCCGCCTGGCAAGTAGCGAGCAGCACGTAGTAGGACAACGCCCGTGCCGGGGCCGGCGCCCGATGGCGCC